>NZ_VEKZ01000169.1:0-589 GCF_007681465.1 Siminovitchia fortis | reverse complement strand
CCTTGTTTTTTCATTCATCGAAACATCCTCCTTTGATCAGAAGGACAACCGGTTATCCATTGCCTTTTATTCTACTTTTTCCGTCCATTGTTTCATAGGCAAGATTTATGTGGGAACGCTTTATTTTTTTCTCACGATAAATATGGTAGAATTAATTTGCCCATAAAGTATGATGATAAGTGCCCCCAGCTCCTTCGAAAGAAGGTGGATTCGCCAAAATCCTGGAGCCTTTTCACATATTTTTGGGCTTCTTTTTTTAGATTTTGCGAAAAACCCAGATGATCCCCGGAATCTATGAAAAAGGTATGGAGCCAATGAAGCTTTTCGTAAAAGCGTTCGAGGTGTTGGGCCATTTGTTGGCGGCTTCCATCGACTTTCCTTCCCTTAAGGATATGATCAATCCTTTCAACCATGGCGTGTAGCGTGTGCTGGAAATAGGGAATCAGAAAGTCGGGCAAGATCGAAATATTTACTCCGCAGGCCAGGCATCTGAGTCGACAAATAGGAATGCGCAGGGCCTGATCCGCCTCATCAATTCCGTACCTCCAGTAATAGCCATTTCGATGAACATTCCCTTGGGCAATACAAT
>NZ_VEKZ01000168.1:0-593 GCF_007681465.1 Siminovitchia fortis | reverse complement strand
AAGATCGTCGAACAGGGACCGCCGGAGCAGGTATTGGAAAATCCGAAGACCGAAAGACTGCAGTCATTTCTTCAGCATTTTCGAAATGGATATTGAAGAAAGCATGCAAGGGACAGGTTGAATGGTCCTTGCATGCTTTTTTTCAGCCATTGATAATATGTCTCTATGCTCTTTTTAATGCTATATTAAAGGACAATAGCCATAATTGGTTAACTCAAGGGTGGTCGGCGCACTCTCGAAAGGGGATGATGCCGATGACAGTTGCAGAAGGATTGATGCTCATGGCGAGTTTTGGGGCGTCAATCGTTCCCGATCATGTCAGAAAAAAACAGCAAAAAATAAAACCCACCCTTTAGTGAATGGCTCATTTAGGGTGGATTCTATTCCCAAATCGTGCCGATCCCCTTGAAGGGAACCGAGCTATTGTATGACTGAAGGTGTGTCAGCACCTTCAGTCTCTTTTAATTTATTCATTTTCTATTTATAGTATACCCTTTTTCACGGAGAAAGAGAACACCAAAAGAGTAATCGTTTGAGTCAAGTATTTGTGGGCAGAAATTTTCGCCCTTTAATTTTGTAAGCACTTTCATACT
>NZ_VEKZ01000167.1:0-628 GCF_007681465.1 Siminovitchia fortis | reverse complement strand
GTCAAATCCGTCACTGTCATCCCAGATGTTAACGAGTCTTGATTTCTCCTTATGTAGTGAGAGATCAAGTTTTCCCATGATTGCTTGGATTACTCGTATACTTTCCAGCGCTTGCGGTTTTGTCCTGCACAAGATGACAAAGTCATCCGCATAGCGAATAAGGGAACCGAGATGGCTGAATTTCTTTTCCCAGAGGGAATCCATCACATTTAGGTAAATATTGGAAAGTAATGGTGAAATTACACCACCTTGAGGTGCCCCCAGGATAGAGTTTCTTACTTTCCCTTCTTCCATGATTCCTGCTTTGAGCCATTTCCGAATCAGCTTCAGCACCCTGCGGTCACTGATTCGTTGTTCTACTAGCTTCATCAACTTATCATGGTTGATATTATCAAAGTAGCCTTGGATATCGACGTCCAATACCCAATAGTTCTTTCTGCTCTCTTTCCTTATTTTCGCTATCGCTTGATGTGCATTCCTTTTGGGACGGAATCCGTAAGAACAATCCTTGAAATCAGCTTCAAAGATCGGCTCTATCACTAACTTGGTTGCCATTTGTGCGACCCTGTCTTTAATGGTCGGAATTCCTAATGGACGTTTCTTTCCGTCATCTTTAGGAATGTAGGTA
>NZ_VEKZ01000166.1:0-654 GCF_007681465.1 Siminovitchia fortis | reverse complement strand
CCTGAATCCGTGACGTAGTTTGTTAAAAGCTTGAAAAGCAGGCTGATTTTACCCATTTTCAGCGATCGATGGTTCAATATAGAAAAAAGATGTTATTTTATGCGGCTTCGGTCGTTTGAAGCGCTTTTGAAGGCATACTCAAATAAGCCTTTGCTTTCCATTTTTTTAAAAAGGATTGTCTTTTAACATGCGGCTTTAATAAAAGGCGTAATAAAGCCTTTCGAATACCGGAAGCCAGCGATTATGCTTATGGAGTTTCAACTTCCACTGTCTGCCGTGGTAGACCAGTTTCGATGCCAGGGTGATCAAATTTTGAATAACTGTTCTTATACGACGTCTTTTCACATTTTTTCTTAATGGGGCATCATCGGTTTTCAGGCTTTCCTGCCCAATAAGGCGCAACAAATTGTATGCGAACAGTCCCAAGTGAAGAACGAGATCATTCGTCGTAAATTTTCCTGAAGGCAAGCGTTCCAGGTCCAGTTCAGATTTGATTTCACTGTGAAACTGTTCGCTCGTCCCATGGTCCCGATACAAGGCGATCACAGTGGAAGCCGGCACAGGCAGTGACGTATAGTAGGTTTCGAATTCGATATCGGGAACAAGCAGGATTTGCCCGTCTTTATCGATCGTCCTCTCTGTGACTTTAAAGGC
>NZ_VEKZ01000165.1:0-661 GCF_007681465.1 Siminovitchia fortis | reverse complement strand
TTTCAGGTTTTTCACCGGAGTTAATTTGAAATTAGGTGTCTGAAATAATGTGCTAGTTTACAATATCACATCAAGATTTACAGGGGAATTATGGCGGGACAGATGTAACTATCTTCCCTTTAAACATCATATCACATCAAGATTTACAGGGGAATTATGGCCATATTTTAAAAGAGCATCCGGATCCCCGAATCATATCACATCAAGATTTACAGGGGAATTATGGCTAATGAGAGTAGGAGATAGCAGGAGTGCCCATCATATCACATCAAGATTTACAGGGGAATTATGGCCTGAACTTAAAAAGGCGCTTGTCCGCGTTGGATCATATCACATCAAGATTTACAGGGGAATTATGGCGCTGCAGGCGGCTGTCCAAGACTTTGCAGAATCATATCACATCAAGATTTACAGGGGAATTATGGCAGCGTTGCCGCATCAATCCCGCAAAGCATGATCATATCACATCAAGATTTACAGGGGAATTATGGCCTCTTTTTTAAATTCCTCATATAACTTTTCATCATATCACATCAAGATTTACAGGGGAATTATGGCGTGGAGAAAAAGGTTCTACTCGTGAGCATTATCATATCACCCCAAATTACGAAAGTAAATTTGCCGAAAACTAATTCAGCGCTCTTTTGGGAACAATTTACAA
>NZ_VEKZ01000164.1:0-663 GCF_007681465.1 Siminovitchia fortis | reverse complement strand
GAAAATGGGTAAAATCAGCCTGCTTTTCAAGCTTTTAACAAACTACGTCACGGATTCAGGTTATCTGTTAAACGTAATTAAACATGAAAGGTCCAGCTAAATAAAATAGTAAGAACATAAAAAGGGAGGCTTGGGAACATGTTAGACAAAACATAGATCAAGGAGTTGTAGTAGACTTAAAGCTTGACAGTTATTACTTGGATTATTTCACTAATAAGGTACAATTTGCTGGTCATTATGTGGCAATGTATGGATATGACGACAGTTTTGCCTACCTGATTGATACAAAGCAACAGGGGGGAATGGTAAAAACAAGTCTTGAAAATTTGGCATTGGCAAGAAACGAAAAAGGTCCAATGTCTCAAAAAATCTGTCTTATACCATTAAGAAAAAAGAGGATATGCCAAATTTAAAGGATGTGATTATAACAGCAATCAAAAATAACGCTTTAGATTATAAGAATACTCCTATCAAAAATTTGGGCTATAAAGGTATTAAGAAAACAATTGTAGAGATTAAGAAGTGGTTTGAGAGAAGTGAAAATATTGAGGATGATTTAGTTTTAGCAGCCACACTAATGGAGCGAGGGGGAACTGGAGATGTGTAGTGCAAAATAAAAGTGCAGAGTTATGAAACATAAACGTACATAACTTTGCACTTTAT
>NZ_VEKZ01000163.1:0-681 GCF_007681465.1 Siminovitchia fortis | reverse complement strand
CTTTCCAGGGAAGAGGAAGCCATATTGCTCAAAAAGCTCCCAAATGGAGACAAGACGGCGAGGTCCATGTTAATTGAAAGGAATTTGAGACTAGTTGTATATATTGCAAGAAAATTTGAAAATACGGGCATCAATATTGAAGATTTAATAAGCATCGGAACAATCGGCCTGATCAAAGCGGTGAACACATTCAATCCGGAAAAGAAAATAAAGCTTGCTACATACGCATCACGATGCATTGAGAATGAGATATTAATGTATTTGAGACGGAACAATAAAATCAGGTCCGAAGTGTCCTTTGATGAACCGTTAAATATTGACTGGGACGGAAACGAACTGCTTTTATCCGACGTTTTGGGGACAGATAATGATATCATTACAAGGGATATAGAAGCTCACGTTGACAAGAAGCTTTTGCTGACTGCTCTGCAAAAACTGACTCAACGCGAAAAGCAAATTATGGAATTGCGATTTGGCTTGGCTGGAGAGGAAGAGAAGACGCAAAAAGATGTGGCCGAAATTTTAGGTATTTCCCAGTCCTATATTTCCCGTCTTGAAAAAAGAATCATCAAGCGGCTTCGCAAAGAATTTAACAAAATGATTTAATAAGAAAAGCGGAAGCGCCTTGCTCATCGACGTACAGACTGGAGTGCCTCCGACGAGATAAAGGAAACACGGCGA
>NZ_VEKZ01000162.1:0-701 GCF_007681465.1 Siminovitchia fortis | reverse complement strand
TATACCAAAGGCTGGAGCCCTTTTTGTATTTAGTTACTAGATTTTACTTTCGTAATTCAGGATAATAAGAGTTTTTAAAACGGCTTTATGTACATAACAGTCCTTTATTTACTTTTTTGCTCTTCTATTTATTAAATGAGGGTGAAGTATATGAAGAGAGCATTTGTATGTTTATTTGTATTATTCCTTTGTTCAGGATGTATGGGGGAAGACCGTCAAAAACAGCAGCCTGCTGAGGCGGAAACCGCCGCCATGCAATTCCCGGAAAAAGAACCGGATCCAGTCATGCAGAAGGCGGTCGACAGCTACGAAGGGATCGAAGATCCCGTTTTACGCGAACGGGTGCTGGAAGAATTGGGGCTTGAAGAATATGCAGCCGACAAAACAAGGCCGACTGTCGAAGACATGGAAAAGCTGATCGTTTTAAGGGCTGACGATAGATGGAGCATCACCTCCCTGAAGGGGCTGGAAGTTGCTTTCAATCTCAAAATACTGAGTCTTGACGGTACTGGCGTCAGCGATTTGCAGCCAATCTCACATTTGCCTTCTCTGGAAAAACTGTACCTGTCCGGAAATGAAATCAGGGATATCAGCCACTTATCAGGTTTGACTTCTCTCCAGGCGCTGACATTATGCGGTAATGATGTAAAGAATCACTTTGTTCCGTCAAAAACAGGCCTTCTTTATTCAAATTCCTTCAG
>NZ_VEKZ01000161.1:0-780 GCF_007681465.1 Siminovitchia fortis | reverse complement strand
TACCAAAGGCTGGAGCCCTTTTTGTATTTAGTTACTAGATTTTACTTTCGTAATTCAGGTTTAAATATAGAGGTGATATCAATAGATAATATATTTGAAAATCTTAAGGAAATACGTTTATTAGAAGATAAGTTGTATCATTTAGAATTAAATGGTTGGCTAAAAAATGAGTTTTTAACTTGGGAATGGTGGATACTAGTCGTTTTTTTAGTTGTGCCTTGGGTTATATGGGCTAAACTTGTTAAACGAGACATTATTTTAGAAATTTTGTTATTTGGTACCATAATTATCTTGACAACAACCTTATTAGATATATTTGGTGCACAATATAGTTTTTGGGATTACCCCATTGCATTCCTACCTTTTATTCCTCGGGCCTTTCCTTTTGATTTTTCAATGATACCTGTAGCTTACATGTTGTTATATCAATATTTTAGAACATGGAAATCTTTTATTTTAGCCCAGCTCATTATGGCACTAACATATGCCTATATAGGTGAACCCTTTTGCGAGTGGATCAAACTTGTTAATTATTTAGAGTGGAGATACAGATATTCATTCATATATTACATCATTGTTGGAATTGTAACTCGAGCTTTAATACTAAAACTAGCCTCTTTATCTAAACCACAAGATCTTACAACTAAGTAAAATTTAAATTGGAGGAAAAAACTTTGGAAGAAGTTAATATTGGTTTACTGACGATCAAAGTCATCGTTGCGGATTAACCCCCGAATTTTGGACATAGTTACTCTTAATCTATCTTTTTCTTAAAATAGC
>NZ_VEKZ01000160.1:0-840 GCF_007681465.1 Siminovitchia fortis | reverse complement strand
GGGTGAAGTCGTAACAAGGTAGCCGTATCGGAAGGTGCGGCTGGATCACCTCCTTTCTAAGGATAATTGAAATGTGGAGGCGACTGTTCATCGACGTACAAACTGGAGCGCTTCTGACGAGATAAAGGAAACACGATGAGCCGATAGGCGAATCGATGTTGACTTATCGTAGGAAGAAGAGCGAAGTTTGCTAGTCGATAGGAGCCGCAACTGGACATTTCTAAAATCGAATGACGTTTTCGTTTCGCTCAGTTTTGAGAGGTCAAACTCTTTTATATAAATCCAAGTGGGCCTGTAGCTCAGCTGGTTAGAGCGCACGCCTGATAAGCGTGAGGTCGGTGGTTCGAGTCCACTCAGGCCCACCATCCCACATTTGGTATTTTAAAATGGGGTTTTTCTACTTTATGGGGCCTTAGCTCAGCTGGGAGAGCGCCTGCTTTGCACGCAGGAGGTCAGCGGTTCGATCCCGCTAGGCTCCACCATCGTTCTTTGAAAACCAGATAAGTAAGAGAAGAAACAAACCGAGAATCGTTCACCTTATGGATGATCCAATTACGGAGCACCATAAGAAATGTGTAAAAACCTTTGGTTTATACTCAATACCAAGGGCAACGAGAAGCGAGAAGGTCAAGGAAGCGATGGAGCGAACACCGGAGCGCACTGTAGTGCGTGAGGATGTGAGCGACAGAGCTGACGCAGAGATTCGAAGCTTATCGTTGGCCGACAAGATTAAGTTATCAAGGGCGCACGGTGGATGCCTTGGCACTAGGAGCCGAAGAAGGACGGAACGAACACCGATATGCTCCGGGGAGCTGTAAGCAAGCTTGGATCCGGAGATTT
>NZ_VEKZ01000015.1:8071-74595 GCF_007681465.1 Siminovitchia fortis | reverse complement strand
ATTATACCAAAGGCTGGAGCCCTTTTTGTATTTAGTTACTAGATTTTACTTTCGTAATTCAGGTTTATATGTTAATAAAATTGTTGAGTGCTGAGAATCTTGCAGCGCTGTTAAGCTTTAAAGCAACGCGAGAGACAAGTTGGGTATTTGCATTTGAAGCCATATTTGCATACGCAGTTGTGTGGCTGCAATATATAGGTTCTTGGAACCGTATGGCTAAAACTGAAAGGGGTGGTGTTTGGGGAACATATATTGGTTTAGCCTTAGCAGGGATGTTGCTTGGAATTGTGGGTGGAATGGCTACAATATTGACAGGTGAAGTAGATCCAACGCAATGGATGCTTGAACTTAATTTAAGCGTGATGGCATTTATTTGTATTATTGCTGGTACGATTACAACGATTACTATATTAATATATTCTGGAGCTATGTCTCTATTGACTGTATTTCCAAATTTAAACTTTAGAATTGTCACCGTTTTCATCGCGTTACCAGCATTGCCATTTATCTTCATCGGTTCACTGCGAGAAGCTTTTGATTTTATTTTGATTTTTGGAGCTATGTTAGCAGGACCATATTGGGCGATTATATTAATCGACTATTTCTTATTAAGAAAACAAAAAATTAATGTAAAAGCTTGTTTTGAAAAAGAAGGACCCTATAAGTATTTTAAGGGATTTAATCCTGTTGCTATTTTTTCACAAATAGTTGGTATGATTGTTTGGCTATTCTTAGGCGGTTGGATGACAGGGTTTACATTTATTACTAGCTCTTTTGGGATGACTTTATTTAATGGTCTTGGAGCTACGTTCCCTGCAATAATCGTCTCGGCACTTGTTTATTATGGATTGACAAAACTTTTTCTAAAAAAGTATAACTTTGGAGATTATGGTTATTCAAAAAAAAGTCTTGGAGGGGTATTAAATGAAGACAAATGATACTTGGAGCTCAGTTTTACACAAAGGACCTGCAACATTTTTAAATAGCCCTGTTATGGAGCCTGATCAACATAAGATAAAGGAAGAAGGAGTAAAAGCAGCCATACTAGGAGTTCCATTTGATGGTACAACAATTACTCGTACAGGTTCTTCCATGGGACCAAGAAAAATTCGCGACGTCTCTTCGATGACCATCCCTTATCATTTTGATTATGACGTAGATATTATGGAAACGTATAATATTCGCGACTGTGGGGATGTAAATGTAAAAATCGGGGATGCCTTCAGCACGATTGAACGCGGGGGGGAGAATGTAATCGAGATTCTTAAAGGCGGAGCGATGCCAGTCCTTGTTGGTGGGGATCATGTGATTACTGTTACTTCAACAAGAGCGTTGAACCAATTTGATCCAACTAAAAAGTATGGTTTCATTCTTTTTGACTCTCATTTGGATACTGCCGAAGATGTAGGCGGAGATCCATGGAACCATTGCTGTCCTGTACCTAGAACAATGGAGCTGGATTGTTTTGATCCTAAAAATGCCGTCATCATTGGTGCGGGCGGCCCGATGAACCCTAAAGCTGAACTTGAGTATGTGAAAGAAAATGGAATTTCCCTATATACAATGAGAGACATTTATAAAAAAGGTATACAAGAAGTAGTTGAAGAAGCTATTAAAATTGCTTCTGACGGTACAGATGGTGTATATATTTCTTTTGATATGGATTCATTGGAGGCTTCCCAAACACCTGGTACATGTGCACCGACTCCCGGCGGAATTATGGTTAGGGAAATGATACAAGCAATCGAATTGCTGGGACAAGTAGATCTTGTTGGATTCGATGTTGTAGAAATCGCACCTCCATATGACCACTCAGATATAACGGCAATTACAGCAACACGTTTTATTGTAGATATGCTTGCATCTCGTGCAAAATACATGAACAAATAATATCTATAAGGTTCTAAATTTTTTAACCACTGAAGTTATTTTGTTGGAACTGCGGAAAATGAAAGCCCCTTGCCACTAAGGGGCTTATCATTTGTTGAGGGTTACCAAAGTTTTTGAAAGTAAAATTAACTAATTGAAAGAGCTTACTAAAAAAACCTATTTAGGAGAGATATTTGTGAAGGAAATCAAAGTATCTGTCGCTCAACTCATACCAAAACTGGGTGATAAACAAGGTAATCTGGAGCAAGTGCAAGAAGCGATAGTGAAAGCGAAGAATGAACAAGCACAATTAGTCACTTTCCCAGAATTGTTTCTCACTGGTTACTCAGTTGGAGAAAATGTAAGTACACTGGCTGAAACGATCGATGGCCTGTACATGACAAAGGTCCGCAACTTATGTAAAGACCATGAAATCTATTTGGTTATCAGCTTTCCTGAAGATGGGCAAGACGGCAACTATTACATTTCCTCAGCGCTCATTGATCCTAAGGGGGAAGTGTTGGGAGTTTATCGAAAAGTTCATCTGTTTGATAGTGAAAAGAATTATTTCCAACCCGGATCAAAATTTGAAGTAATCGATACTCCACTCGGATCAATCGGCATGATGATTTGCTTTGACGTGGAGTTTCCTGAAGTTGCACGTGCACTTAAACTAATGAGTGCAGACTTCATTGTAATCGTAAACGCAAATATGCATCCGTACGAACTCCAGCATCATTTATTTTCACGATGCCGTGCAATGGAAAACGAAATCCCGGTCATTATTTGTAATCGATTAGGGAAAGAAGGAGAGCTTGATTTCTGTGGAGATAGTATGGTGATTGATGCGACAGGAGAGATTCTACTTTCGTTAAAAGATAAAGAACAAGTTCGATCGGTTACGTTACCAATTAAACAAGATCTTGACCCCAAGATGAGTTACACCGCGAATCGAAGAGACGATATGTACGGCATTCTTACTGAATAATTAAGTTGTTAATATTTCTTTGCCTAACAACGATTAGCTTTAAGAACAATAATCCTATAACAAAATAATACGGGCAAAAATTCTATGTTCGTAAAAAAATAAAAATTTACTCTTTATTTAAATAAAGCGCTTTGGTATAATTTTCCCAAGCTAAAAGTCCTATATATTATTATTTTATCTGTCCACCTTAAGGGGAGCTTATCACAAATTATATTTCCTGCCTGTTTTTATGGAAGCTATGCATGTTGTGGCTGCTGAACTAGTGAATTTACTAGGAGTAAAATAAAAGCCTTGCTACTCTTTTTTTATGTAACAAGGCTTTTTTAAGTTGTTTCACACGCCTAAAGAAAGTATTCTGAGACTTTGGGGTTCACTTTTAATTATCTTTATTAATATTTCTTTTTCTTCGGGTGTGATGCCCTACAAACTTGTTTAATATACATTGGTTCTTGATTTTCACTCATTCACTGTTTAATTAAGTCATTATTTATTTCTAATACTCTTAATAATAACACTCGTAATACAACTTTAATGTACTTTTGTTATGATGCACACCATTTCCACATCTATGATTTGGCCTTTTAGACTTTCATTGAAATGTACATAAAATTTCCGAGTGACTACTAGGGTATATGACTTTCTTTTTTATTTGAAATATCAATATGTAGTCTACTGAAAGCATAGGGATTCCAAATTTATCCATTTAATTTAATTTAATTGTTGCTTGGATATTATCGGGGGCAGACTGTTAACAACAACAAGAAATATAAGTAAGGGGATGTTACATATGCGTTGGTATCTTAATAGGAAAACGTCATTCAAATTGTTATCAGCTTTTATATTGATCGCTGTAATACTTCTTGGTGTAAGTATTTATGCAATGGAAAGTATGAAGAAAATGAATTATAATCTCTGGATGACATTTGAAAAGTCGTTTATACCATTGGATCATCTTACTCGTGCCCAAACGGATCTGTATAAACTAAAGGGTATTTGGCAGGACATGGCAATATCTGATTCGAAGCAGGATGCAGAGAAATTAGAACAAATCAAGGCTATCAGGCAAGACATTGAGAAAAATGCCACAACTTACAGCGATTCATATATTGGGTTTGATGAGGAGATAGCAAAGGAGGGGGAAATATTTCGCAAGGAGTTTTTCTCCAGTTTCAATAAATATAATAAAGCATACGATAATGCAATCCAATCACTATCTGCCGATAAAAGTAATTTTCAGCAACTGGATGTGGAATTAAATAAATTACATGAAGAGATCATCAACTTTATTGATGGAGTGCGAGTCGTTGATAAGGAAATCAATGGAGAGGCATATGATGTATCTCAGAAGCGGTATTCCACTACAAAAACCATTATGATTGCCATCTCAATATTGACATTCGCCATTTGTATCGCACTCGGGCTTTTCCTTACAAGGACCATTGCCCATCCTCTCAATCAAATGAAAAACTTAATGGAAAATTTATCCGAAGGAGATCTTACCCAAACCGCCGGTATTAAGACAAAAGATGAAGTTGGTATATTGGCCCAGTCTTTCAATAAAATGATCACAAACTTGAGGGCTACCGTTCAAAATATATTAGGTGCTGCCGAAAATTTGTCAGCTTCTTCCGAGCAAGTATCTGCCAGCATGAATGAAATCGCCAGTGCAAGCCACAACCAAGCAAATTCTGCCCAAACGATGAACGAGCTGTTCAGGGAGTTGTCGGAAGCGATAAATGCTGTTGCTCACAATACGGAAAAGGCCGCGGAACTGGCTAACAATACGATTCAGATTGCGCAGGATGGGGAAAAAGTGGTACTTTCTTCAGTAGAAGGGGCCAACAAAATTAATGAACAGATGTCAAAATTAGAGCAAGATTCAAATAAAATTGGTGAAATTATAGAAGTCATTGATGATATTGCTGATCAAACGAATCTCTTGGCGTTAAATGCCGCCATTGAAGCAGCTCGTGCAGGGGAACAAGGCAGAGGTTTTGCAGTAGTAGCTGATGAAGTCCGCAAACTGGCGGAACATAGCCGGGAAGCGACAAAGCAGATCACTACGCTCATAAAAGGAATGCAAAAAAATATGGCACAAAACTTGAAGTCAGTGTCTGAAGGACGAGCCTTCACTGAAAAATCAGGGGTAGCTTTTGAAAATATCATCCGAATGGTAAATGAAACAGGCAATAAAGTAACGGAAATTGCCGGTGCCAGCGAAGAGCAAGCAGCGCAATCGGCAGAAGTCTTGAGATTTATTGAAAGCATTTCTGCTGCAACAGAAGAAGCTTCGGCAAGCAGCGAGGAAACAGCCAACACCGCCCATGCGTTAACAGAATTGGCGGAAGAGTTAAATGCTTCGGTTGACGCCTTTAAATTGACATGATCAGGTAGTTACAAGAATCCTGCTGAGACTAATGCAAAACTTCTTCAGGTAGGGAATTCTATTTCAAATAATAACGCTTTTTCAGTTTTTCAGTTAAGTATGGAGAGGCTTTTACGCATTTTGACAGAGGAATATATAATCCGAAGAAGGGGCTGTCCAGAAAGTCAGTAAAAACTGATTTTCTGTGACAGCCCTGTTTGTTTTTATAGCGAAAGGTGCCTACAAAAAAATCGACCCTTCTAGTAAAATGAAAGTGACCAAACCAACAGTAAGCCCGAAATAAAAAAATAAACGCACCTTAATGGTACGTACTACAAATAACCGTAAAACCATGATTTTTTTATCAGATTTACGGTTATTTTACACATTCTGCTTGGATTGTTTTTGACCAAGGCAAATAGTTGTTTATAATTTCTGGGTTTCTTTGGATATCCAAATTTGGTAGTTCTTTCAGTATCCTTACTAGATACTGGTAGAAATCTATCCCATTCGCTTTAGCTGTTTCTGCGATACTAAGGCAGATTGCGTTTGCTTTTGCACCAGCTTCGCTCACGGAAAATAACCAGTTTTTTCGACCAATTACATTCGGGCGGATGGCATTTTCGGCGGGATTGTTATCAATCTCTATTCGGCCATCATTCAAGAATGCTTTTAATCCGTTCGCTCTATTTAGCGTGTATTCAGCTGCTTTAGCGAGTGCATTTTTCCCGTAAAATGGTGATTTTTCAACCCAGGAAAGAAACTTATCAACTAACGGTTTCGAGTACTTTTTGCGATTTTTCCTTCGTTTACTTGGGGATAAGTGCTTAAATTCCCTTTCAAGGCGAAATAAATCATCGCAGTATTTTACACCAATTCGTCCGTTTTTACTGTCTGCTTTTAACCAATAACGTCTAACATGAGCCCAACAATTGGCAAAGGTAATCCTTTCAATTTTGTCATATGCTGAGTAACCATCACAGACAATCGTTCCTGAATAATTTTCAATAAAGCCTTCAAGAACAGATCGAGCTCGTGATAATGAACTTTGAAACAGAACGATAGTTGGACCTTGACTAGGTACACTTCGATAAACCCAGTTATAAGCGTTAGATTGGCCAGGTTTTCCATCCGATCGATTGATAACTTGTCCATAAGTTTCATCGACGTGTAAAATGGACTTTTTTAGCATGATGTTTTTCATTCGCTCATATATAGGCAAAAGCCAGTCATGTGATGCCCGAATAACCCAATTAGAAAGATTTTTATCATTTGTATTTAATCCATAACGATCCCATTCCTTTACTTGCCGGTAAAGGGGTAAGTATTGAACGAATTTATCATAAATAACCTTGGCAAGAACACTCGGACCAGCAATGCTTCGTTGAATCGGAGGCTGAGGTGATTTGCCACGTTTAATTTGTGCCTTTTGGGATAAATCGGCTTTGCAGTTTCTACATTCATATGCATGTTCAATATGTTGAATTTTTTCCATTCTTGCAGGTATGAATTCAGCCTCTTCACGGACAATTGTCGTACCTATTTCAGTCATCTGACACTGACAACAATCACAAATCGTATTATCCGGATGATAATGAATGGTCTTTACTTCAATATTTTCATGTAATGAATCATTCCGTTTTTTATTCTGAACTTTGCGTACAACAGTGTAAGAAATCGTTTGTTGGCTTTGTTCTTCTGTGTGCTCAGATTCATTAAAAGATGAATCATCTTCGAATAATGAAATTTGCTTATCATCATGTGCATTATATTTCGTTTTCTCTGTTTTTGATCCATATAAAAGTTTCGTTAAATAGCGAACTTGCTCAGTTAGTGATTCTATCTGTTTGGATAATGCTTCATTTTGTTGATTAGAATGAGCTAATTGTTCTTCAAGAAGCCGAATTAATTTCTCGTATTGATTCTGATTATTAGACGAAGCATTAACCACAAGACTCACCACTTTTCGTTCAAATAAGATAATATTAGTATAGCATCTTGAACGTAATGAAAATAGCTTTATTTCAACTTTAATAGAGTTAAAATTGTCCTTTTTGAGATGGTTGAATGGCTTTTGGCTGCTGAATGCATAACCCTTCTAATAACCAGCGTAGTTCTTGTTGGGATAGATTTCGTACTTCCTTTTCGTTTCTGGGCCATTGAAGTTTTCCATTATCTAATCGCTTATAAAGCATGGCAAAGCCGTCACCGTCAAAATATAAACATTTATAGCGATCTTTACTCCACCCAGAAAACAAGAAAATTGAATCACCATAAGGATCTAGTTCAAAAGAATCCTGAATTAGTGTAGCTAATCCATCTATTCCTTTTCTCATATCTGTCTTACCACAGATAATATAGATATTTTTCACACTCGAGTAATCATGTCTCATAAATCTTTCAACTCCCTCATGACAGTTTGAATGATGTGCTCATCAATACCGTTGGAGAAGGAGATTTCAACTTTACCAAACTTAATTGTACAAGTTGAATTCGAAGAGGAGACAGTTGATTTTGTGATTGGAGTATTTTCTGTATTGGAATGCAATGTTACGGGGACAATAGTTAATTTTTGTTCTGGCATATGAAAAGCACCTCCTTTGATTGATAAGTCAATCTTAACAAGAGGTGCTGTTGAATTATATGCGTTGTTTGAATGGGGGCTTACAACCAACATTTCAGAAAAGACGATTTTTTATGAGTAATCCGAAGACCACTATCAACGAGTATAACACACGAGTTAAACGAAATTTAAGGTTATCATAAATATAAATGTCAAAGGTGCTTTGTTCAACAATATAAGTAGGGACCATCTTTATCGATGGAAAAGTATTCCATTTGATTTCAGGTGAATAATATTCTAAATTTAAGGAAAGAACGGAATAATGCATAACACACCAAGGTTCGCTGGTGGAAAAAAGTTTTGACGCGGGGATGACCGATATAAAGTGGAAAATTGGAAGCAGGAACTCAATAAACTCCGACAAGAAAATCGGTATTTAAAGCAATTGTTGAGGAAAATGATGCATAGTCAAACGGCGGCGGAGCCAGAGAAAATCATCACTAATAAGTCTGCCTCAGAGGAGAAAGTCGGTCTTTTCAAAAGTTTATTTAAAGGTCGGATAGATGTCTATGCCTTACGTTGGGAATCAGCAGATGGAGGGAACGGCTATACTCCCGCCTGCGCTTATGAATGGCAAAAACCGATTTGTTTGAAACCGAAAATTCGTTGCAGCCAATGCCAAAATCGGAAATTACTTCCTCTTACAAATCAGGTTTTATACGATCATTTAAGCGGAAAGAAGACAATTGGCATTTATCCATTGATGGCCGATGAAACATGCTGGTTCTTGGCAGTTGACTTTGATAAAAAGCAATGGAAAAAGGACGTTCTGGTGTTTTTGGAAACATGTAAAAAGTTCAATGTTCCCAGCCATATTGAAAGGTCTCGGTCAGGGAATGGAGCGCATGTTTGGATCTTTTTTTCGTCTGCGATAAGGGTAGCAACCGCCAGAAGGTTAGGGTTTGGCTTAATTAAGCAGACCAAATCACGCTATCATGAATTTGACTTGGACTCTTTTGACCGCATGCTCCCTAATCAGGATTACTTGCCGAAAGGAAAATTTGGAAACCTGATTGCTCTCCCTTTACAGAGGGGACCTCGACAAAAGGGTAACAGTGTTTTTGTGAATGAAAGTTTTGTTCCGTATCCGGATCAATGGATGTACCTGTCATCGATACGGAAAATGACAGAACAAGAAGTTCAGGAGGCTATCCAAGCTTGTCATCATGAAGATGCAGAGACGGATTTTTTACCACCGAAAAAAGTCACTTTAAGATTAAAGAATGGCATTCACATTAAGAAAAATGGGATTCCTTCTTCATTATTAACTAATATAGCGAATATTGCCTCATTTCAAAACCCGGAGTTTTATAAAGCCAAAGCAAAAAGGCTTTCTACACATCAAATTCCGAGAATCATCCATTGTGCTGCGGATCGCCAGGATGATTTAATTCTGCCGCGCGGCTGTTTTGAGGATTTGTTGGATTTTTTGAAGGAACAATCCATTGAAGTTGAGGTTATTGATGAGACTTATGAAGGTGATCGGATCGAGGCCGAGTTCCAGGGAGTATTAATATCGCAACAGGCTGATGCTGTGAACACAATTTTACAAAACAATGCCGGGACGCTTTCTGCCACCACAGGTTTTGGTAAAACAGTGGCCGCAACAGCGCTAATCGCTGAGCGGAAAGTCAACACATTGATTATTGTTCACCGCACGCAGCTCATGAAGCAATGGATAGAACAAATCGCGGCATTCCTGAACATTTCGCCGGAATCAATCGGGCAAATCGGCGGAGGTAAAAATAGAGTTACGGGAAAAATTGACGTGGCCACCATCCAGAGTCTGAATTTTGGTGGACAGTTGAAGTCATTTGTCACTCAGTATGGGCAGATTATTGTGGACGAGTGCCATGTGATATCAGCTTTTACCTTTGAAAAAGTACTGAAGCAAGTGCGGCCGAGATGTGTTGTTGGCTTGACAGCAACGCCCATACGAAAAGACGGGTTGCATCCAATCATTAAGATGCAATGCGGACCCATTCGCTATACGGTAGATGCGAAAACGCAGTCACTGGTTCGCCCTTTCATCCACCGATTAGTCATAAGAGAGACCTTTTTTCAAACGAAGAAAACAGATTTTCATAAAATTTGTCAAGAGCTGGTTTTGGATGAGAAGAGGAACCTCCAAATATTTGAAGACGTGTTGCATTCCTTGGAGGAAGGGAGATCTCCGCTTATTTTGACGGAACGTCTGGAGCATCTGCAGATATTGGAGAACCAGTTCAGAGGCTTTGCGAAAAATATCATCGTATTATCCGGGAAAATGAAGAAGAAAGAACTGACAAAAGCGCTGCAAAGGATTTCTGAAATTCCAAAGGATGAGGAAAGATTGTTGATCGCCACAGGCAAGTTCATAGGCGAAGGCTTTGACGATGCCCGGTTGGATACTTTGTTTTTGACAATGCCCATATCGTGGAAAGGTACCCTTCAGCAATATGTCGGGCGGCTTCACCGTAATTTTGATGGCAAGGAAGAGGTAAGAGTCTATGACTATGTAGATGAAAAGGTGCCTGAGTTAAAAGCTATGGCGGAAAAGCGGTGGAAGGGATATAAGCGGATGGGCTATATAAAGGAAGATGGAAAGCAAGTGCATGAGCAGATGAGGTTGTTTTGAGCAAATGGAATGGCACCTCCATATTTGTGAATTGGGGAAACAAAAGACAGCTCTTTCGGTAAATGGAGGAAGCTGTCTTCGTTAGTTCGGCAGGGAAAGACAATATATATTTTTTACAAAAAAGGATACTGTTTAAAAACCTGCTGCTTCAATTTTTCTGAAATTCTGCATGTGCATTCATTAAAGAGCTTAATGATAAGCTCCCTGAATTCCTTATCAGATAGGATTCCATGTTCGAAACAGCTTGATAATATCCCAATTGTACCTGTGTGCTCAATGTTATATTCGTCACACGTTTCCTTAATTCTTCTTTCGTTGGAGGTGCAAAGTACCGCTTGTTCAAAGGCTATGACAATAACTTCAACGTCGTAATCGGAAAGCTTCCTTTTTGAAGTAGAAATTTCAAGGAATAAACCATAAGCTGTTTCAGTACTGAAATTAGCCAGTTCAAAGCTTAAATATTCCAAGTGTTCCGCATCAGCTTCTCTAATTTCATGTTCATAGATACTTTGAGGGATAAGCACCGTGGAAAAGACTTCATTAAGAAGTTCTATACACCCAAGCTCTATGAAATCACAGATAACATTGTTATCTAATACAGCGGGTTTACCCTTTAATTCCTTAATCTTCCGGATATCCAAATTCGGCCCATTCCTTGGTTAAATTTCTTGCGGAACGTGTGTTGAGATTAAGAACTTCTGCCACTTTATTAACGGTGATTTCTTCTTTTAAAAATAAGTCTTTTAGTATAAACTTCAACTTTTGATTTTTTTCCAGCGGTTCCATTGGGTAAGGCTCTGCCTTTTCAAACCCCCGGTCTTTCAATTGTTTGTTGAGAAATCCAAATATTTGCCCGCTAATAAATTTTTCCTCCAACAAGGCCACTAACATCGCCTGGGCACTGACACCGAATTCTTTTTTTAAATTAATTAAATCATTAAGTGAAAAAAATCGATTCCCTTTGAAATAATAATCATAAGCTCCGTTCTTAAGAATAGGTCTCGGAATTAAAAAGTAGCTGGCAAAAGTGTTGGCTACTTTTTCATTAATATCATTTTTATAATTGGTATAGGTTAGATTAGCGGTTCCTTTGCTGTACTGATCCCTATGGAAAATGAGATGGCCTAACTCATGAACGACACTGAAAATTTTACGTTCTTCCGGAATGTTGGGATGGTTATTTAAAAGTATAAAAGAACCTTTAGCTTTATCAAAGACAGATAAAGCATCAACATTTAAGGTCTCGTATTGAAAAGAGTAAACATGAATGTTATTTCTTTCAAGAACGCTGTAAATGTCTGCTTTTAAGTCTTCTTCTATACCGAGGGATTTCCTGAACTTTTGTGCAACTTCTTTGATTGCTTCTTTATGATGTTCATCCAAGCTGTTTTTCTTCAAGTCCAGATGGTATTCTTCCGGTAAATAAATTACTTTGTTTTCTTCGGCTAAAGTCAAAATATCCCAGTAACTATTCAATTTATTAGTTAGAAAATTAATAAGCTTTACATCAGCATTCTCCTGGGGATTATCGGCCCTAAACATAAAGGAAAATTCCATGTTGTTATCGGTTTCCATAAAATATGTCAGGGGGACATTCGCTAAACGGGAAAGTTTAAATAATTTGGCACTGTCGATAGTTTGTTCACCTTTCAAGTAATTACTGACAGTTTGCCGGGTAACTCCGAGCACTTGGCCCAGCTGTTCATTGCTTAACCCCAATTGCTCTTTTATTTTATTAATGTTATCCCCAATAACTTTTGAAATATTGAGGTCGTTCAAGAAAAACACCTCCATTTGTTAAAAAATTATACCATTAAAAAATAAACGGATGAATTAATGTTAAGTTTTTTTACTATTATATCATTTATAACACAAATTGGTGACTTATATTCCACAAAAAGTTAAGAATTTTTTGAAGGGAGCTTAATTCTTCAGAAATTAAAATGAGCCATAATTTATGTAATTCCCATGGGCTAACAATCCAAATAAAACTTGGACAAATTTTAAACTTTAAACAGCAAAAAAGTCCTCCTCTGCAATAATGACAAAGGTTACGCAAGCCAATGTCAGGCAGAGGAGGACTTCCATTATGGATAAATAAAGTTTATCACATACAAAGTGAAATTGCATGGCAGGTGGTGAAGATCAATCGCAGCAGATCGTCGCCGACGTTGCTGTCCATGGCGTCCCAATCCAGTTCCTGCCAATAGTCCGTTTCTTGTCCTAATTGCCGGTATTTCTCTTCCCTTCGTCTGTCCCGGCGGAACAAGTCGATGGCCCGGCGTTTGGCCACTGCCGTGAGCCAAGCGCCCGGGTTGTCCGGGACGCCGGTCTTGGGCCACTTCTCAAGCGCGATGACCAGTGCATCCTGCGCCAGGTCCTCCGCAAGTCCGACGTCCTGCACCATTCGCGTCAATCCGGTAAGGATCCGGGCTGATTCGATTTTCCATATCGCATCGATTTTGCGATGGATTTCCGCATTCTTCATACCTGTTTCGTCCTCTTCAACAGTTCATCCAGTTCGTCGGCTTTTGAGTGCGTAGCCGGATCTTGCGTCAACTCTGCCGGCTCAATCACTTGACGGAGTTCGATTTCTCCCTCGCCACCGCCGTACGGGTCCGGCATGCGCATCGCCCATTCAATGGCTTCTTCGCGCGAATGCACGTCAATGAGGTAAAAGCCGGCAATCAATTCTTTCGATTCCGTGAACGGGCCGTCTCTGACGACCGGTTTTCCGCCGGGGTCCGGATACGAAATGCGAATCGCATTTGAGCTGGGGTGCAGCCTTGGGACTGTCCCCTCTATAATTTATACTTCTTCAGTTTCCTGACTATGGTTGGCTGGCTGACATTTAAGGCTTTTGCCATTTTTGTTGTGCTGGTGTATTTTTCGCGGGCATCTTTCAGGACTCGAATTTCTGTGTCTTCCATGATCTCTTGAAGAGATTTGTGTCCCACTTCAATGAATGGAGCGGCCAATTGAGTTGGCCTGATGTTGTCAGGCAGATGTTCAGGCAAAATGATATCTTCTTCAATCGTCAATACGAGCCTTTCCACAATATTTGAAAGCTCACGCACATTGCCGGGCCACGGATAACGAAGCAGGCAGTCAATCGTTTCATGTGACAGTTCTTTTTGCCTGCCGTATTGTTTATTGAATTTTTTTGTCATATTCATTAAAAGGCTCAGAAGGTCTTCCTGTCTTTCCCTTAAGGGCGGGATCATCATATGGATGACGGATAGCCTGAAGTATAGATCTTCTCTGAATGTTCCTTCTTTGATCCGTTCTTCTAAATTGACGTTGGTAGCCGCCACTAAACGGAAGTTCACTTCTCTTGGCTGTGAATCTCCGATCCGGTAAAAAGTCTTGTCCTGAATGAGCATCAATAATTTAGCTTGCAATTTGGTCGGCAGTTCACCAATTTCATCAAGGAAAAGCGTTCCGTTTTGGGCTTTTTCCACCAGGCCCACTTTTCCTTTTGGGCTGGCGCCTGTAAACGCGCCCGGTTTATAGCCAAATAACTCTGATTCTATTAATGATTCAGGGATACTACTGCAATTGATGGCAACGAATGCTCCTTTTCTATTGCTCTTAATATGAAGCTGCTCTGCCAAAAGACTTTTTCCCACTCCAGATTCTCCGGTGAGCAGCACGGTTGCATCGGTATCCGCCACACGGTCCATGATTGACAACACTCGCTGCATTTTAGGGCTCTTTGCAATGAGGCGGGAATCTTCCTTTTGGAGTTCTTGATAGTGCTGTAATTCTTTTTTTATGTTCTCCAGTTCGCTCTCCACTTTCTTAACGTAGGCCTTCATTTTTTCGATTTCGGTGATATCCTGCGAATAGCAGACGATGTATTCAATATTTTGCATGTCATCATAGATGATGTTCCCCGTCACAAGCAGTTTCTTATCCTGCCTTGTTTGCTGGATCAAAGTTTGTTTTTGGCCGCTCTCTATGACCATTCTTGCAACAGACGGGTAAAAGACTTTCTTTTTCTCCAATTCTAAAACGTTATTTCCGATAATCTCCTCTTTTTCCATATTAAACCAGTATTCTGTTGAATCGTTTGCATAAACAATATTTCCGTGTTTATCTGTAATAACAACATCTGTATAGAGGCCGTCAACAATCTCTTTCCACCGCTCTCCGATTTCCAGTCCCATTACCCCACCCCATTTTTTACTAATATAACTATTATACATAATTGTATAGACCTATACAATTGTGTATAGGGTAGAAAAACCCTTATATGATAGGAGATTCCACTATTTTCTATACAATTATGAATAAAAAGTGAGGTGTGATGAAAGCAGTTTCCCGATGTTTCTGCGGTTTTTGAATTGGCACATTAATTGCAATATAAAAAGTGCAGTCAATTATTTCAATCCAAACAACTAGGGGGACTGACAAATGACCGAGGAATTTAAAATATTTTATGGCGGAACCATTTTAACAATGGATGAAAAAGAAAAAGTGGAAGCGGTAGCAGTTCGGGGAGATCAAATCATCTGTGCCGGATCATTGGAAGCGTGTGACAAAGCAGTTTCGGGACAACGGGTAGAAAAAATTGATTTAGATGGCCGCTGCCTAATGCCCGGTTTCATTGATCCGCATGCCCATCTTATGATGCTTGGCATGTGCCACACATGGATTGACCTCAGCTATCCTAAAGTGAAAAGTATTGATGATATTGTGGCTGAACTGTCCAAATTTAAAGATACATTGAAAGACGGAGGTATGATCCGGGGATTCGGATTTGATCAGCGGAATCTGGCCGAGAAGCGCTATCCCACTGCTGATGACCTGGACCGGGTCACAACAGAATTTCCTGTGCAAATCATGCATGTCAGCGGGCATTCGAATGTTGTAAATCATCACTTTCTCGAGCAATTGGGTATCGATGAGCATACAGAAGATCCGGAAGGAGGTACTATCGGAAGAGGTGAAAACGGAGTGCCGAATGGACAATTGTATGACAGTGCGAACGACTTTTTTGCCAAAAAGTCTGGTGTGGTGATCGGCAATAATGGCCCGAACATTCATATGCCGGATACTCCCGATAATCTGCTGACACTTGTAAAAGTAGGGCAGGAACAGTGTATTCAAGCTGGTGTGACGACGATTAACGATCCGCAGGTGACCAAACAGGAATTGGAGACATTTGAGGCATCTAAGAAAAACGGTCTGTTGAAAATGCGTATTGTGATGTCGTTTCTATCAACCTATTTGGATAAATTGATTGAACTTGGATTTCGTTCCGGCTTCGGTGACGATCAGCTTTCTATCGGTTCGATCAAGTTTTATGCAGACGGCTCATTGAATGCAGGGACAGCTTATCTGTCGTCAGGATACGCTGACAGCAGTCGAACACAGGGATATTTGTACCACAGTCCTGAAGAGTTCCAAGAGATGTTTGTCAAAGCGCATAACCAAGGCTTTCAAACGATTACTCACGCACAGGGCGACGGTGCGATCCAGTTGGTTATAGACAGTGCCAGGGAAGCACAGAAGCAGACTCCTGGGAAAGATATGCGTCACCGAATTGAACATTGCGGCCTGCCAGCCAGGAATCAGATTGATGATATAGCAGAGCTTGACCTCTGGCCTGTTCCACAGCCGCAGCACACTTACCAATTCGTAGAAGGCGTGATCCGTGCAGTAGGCGATTACGGAAAAAATTATGGGCCTTATGGCTGGTTCAAGGAGAAAAATATTCCGATTGTCCTCTCATCAGATGCACCGGTAGCACCGCCACATCCGATTCTTGCGGTCTATGCAGCAGTGACACGCGAAACGCTTCAAGGAAATGTTGTTGGCGAGGAGCATCGTATTTCCCTCACTGAAGCGCTGAAGGGCTATACGATTGAAGCGGCGAAAGCGATTCATAAAGAAGACAGCATTGGTTCTATTGAAGAAGGAAAATTGGCGGATTTCGTTGTTTTGGAGAAAAGCCCATATGAAGTTGAAGTCAGTGAGTTGAAGAATATTAGTGTGAGTGAGACATGGATCTCAGGAGAGAAAGTATATGTGAATGAGGATGTGCAAGAGGGAGTGGTAAGCAAATGATATCAAAGAACAAGCGACAAGTAATAGATTGGGTGGAAAACAATAAGCAAACACTTTCCGACTGGAATCAAACGATTTGGCATTATGGGGAAACAGCCTGGAGAGAGTATAAATCTTCCGCATGGTATGTAAAGCAATTAAGGGAACATGGATTTGAAGTGGAAGAAGGCAGTGGCGGAATGCCCACTGCTTTCTGCGCCACTTGGAAAAATGGTGATGGACCGGTTATTGGCGGTTATGCAGAGTATGATGCGGTTCCTGGTAACTGCCAGGCTGCTGACACTGTAGAACGGCCGCGTGATGGGCTGAGCAAATATGCCGGAGGGCATACCGACCCACACTCTGCTTTAGGAATCGGTTCTTTTGGAGGTTTTTTAGCTGCGAAAGCAGTCATGGAAAAATATGATATTAAAGGGACATTGAAGTTTTTTGGAGAACCGGCAGAAAAATTGAGAGGATCGAAGCCGATTCACGCAGCAAAAGGCTATTATGACGATCTTGATGCAGCGATCAGCTTTCATCCATTCTATATGCTGCCGCTATGTAATACGACACGCTGGGATACTCATTGTGCCGTTGCCTTCTCAGCGATCTATACGTTTACATGCGATGAACCGGAAAACTGGCTGTCATCTGGTTCGGACTCGCCAATCCCGGCATCCCATGCCGAAGCTCGCGCTCCCGGTGCAACCGATGCGGTTGTCAATATGTACACCCTTTCCAAAATGTATAGGGAACATATGCTTTCCAACGGAATGGGATGGTCCATGAATGAAACGATTTTAAATACCGGCCAGGCAACTGCAGATAATATTCCAGGTCAAATGGCGCAAATTTATTATTTCATCCGTGTTCCGAACACAGAGATGGCGGAAAAAGTAATGGAAGTTCTGGACCGCAATGCTGAAAGCGCTGCAAAGGCTGCACACTGCAACTGGAAGCGGAACTGGATTGCAAAATCAAGGACTGGATTGCCGAATCACACGATGGCTGAAGCCACTTTTAACAATCTGAAAATTGCGGGAGCTCCTGTGTTTGATGAGAAGGCCATCAAGGCCGCCCAGCAAATTCAGGAAAATCTAGGTTTTGAAGCCATGGACAAGCCGTTTTTGGATGAAATCGAGCAGTTGATTGAACCAGAGGAGGCAGAAAAAAAGCTTAGGGAGACCCTGCCCGCTTGGCAGCAGCATTTTACATCTGATGATTATACTGAATACTGCTGGCATGCTCCTACGGTAAGATTGTATATTGGAAGACCAGCATTAAAATCGCCTAAATCGGGCTATGCTTATCCAACTTGGGTGATGAACGCCCTGGGAGGCATTCGGGAATGTATTGATCCAATGATTGTAAGTGCATCCAAAACGGTGGGGATGACCATTGTTGATTTGCTGACCCAGCCTGAATTATTGGAGAAGGCGCAGGATGAGTTTAAGGAAAGAACTGGCGGAGGAATTAATGGAAGCAAGTGGGAGGCACCGCTTTGTGATTATGAACCGCCAATTCATTACCGCTGGCCGGAATATGTGACGACTGAGCGCGGGGAAGAATGGGTTATCCCTGCAATGAGAGAAGATGGATAGAAAGGGAGGGTTTTATGGGTAAAAATATTGTTGTTATCGGGGCATTGATCTTAACCTCTATATTCGTAATCTTTGGAATCATAGCTCCAGAGGCATTGGGGGAAGCGTCCAACTACATTTTGAATACTTTTATCAGCGAAAACTTTGGCTGGTATTATATGCTTGTTGCTTTTGCATTTGTAGTCATTTGTCTATGGGTCGCTCTGTCAAAATACGGAAATATCCGGTTGGGGAAAGATACAGATAGGCCGGAATTCAACCGTTTTACATGGATCGCCATGCTGTACAGTACGGGCTTGGCCATCAGCTTATTCTTTTGGGGTGTAGCAGAGCCTGTGCTCATGTATATAGAGCCGCCATTTGGTACAGGAGAAACAAAGGAATCCGCGGAAACCGCCATGCAGTATACCTTTTTCCACTGGGGGCTGCATAGTTGGGGTACCTATACCATCATCGGCCTGATCATGGCGTATTTTCAATACAGGAAAAATACTTTGCCATTGATTAACGAGACCTTGCAGCCGTTACTGGGCAAAAAGGCATTCGGGCCAATCGGGAAAATGATAAATATACTTGCTATCTTTGCGGTAATCAGCGGTATCTCTACCTCATTGGGGCTTGGAGTCAAACAAATGGGGGCAGGATTTGATTATGCTTATGGAATAGAAAATAACATTACGACTCAAATCATACTCATTTTATTTCTCACAATACTTTTCGTTATTTCTGCCAGCACCGGTATTAAACGCGGGATCAAGTGGTTATCCAATATTAATATCGTGATAGCGCTGATGATTATGATCTTTATTTTTATCACTGGACCAACACGAAACATCCTTGGCATTCTTGTCAACGGAACAGGTGATTATCTGCAGAATTTTATTGACATGAGCCTTCATTTGGAGCCATTCCTAAATGATTATACATGGCAGGCGGGCTGGGACTTTTTCTATTGGGGCTGGGCGATCAGTTTTGGTGTTTTCGTTGGGCTCTTCTTTGCGAGAATTTCCAGAGGGCGGACGATCAGGGAATTTATTTTCGGAGCCATGCTTGTTCCAACTCTGGCCACCATGATTTGGTATTCAACCATTGGTGGAAGCGCCCTTTATAATATTGTAAACCTGGGTAATAATGAACTGGCAAACAGAATACTGGAAAATATGGATACAGCGCTGTTTTACTTCTTGGAGATGTTCCCATTCAGCCCGCTTCTTATTTTCATGACGCTTATTTCCCTCATACTCTTCTTCGTTACATCTGCAGACTCTACTGTGTATGTGCTTGGAATGTATAGTGAGGAAACAATCAATCCTACAAACAAAAGCAAAATTTTGTGGGGGTCGGTTATCGCCGGAGTAGCTATCGCACTCCTCTTGAGCGGCGGATTAACACCGTTGCAAACTGTATCTGCTGTGGCTGGGCTGCCATTTTCAGTCGTTGTATTGTTGATGTGCGTTTCCTTTGTTAAGTCATTAAGAAATGAAAAATTTGGGAGCAACAATGAAGTAGGATATGATAACAAATCTTGCGACGTAGAAGAAAGGGAAGTGGGGTAAAAAATATTTTTTGTTGAAGTAAAGGTTGGAGAGGATAATTTTGAAAAGGTCAAAGGAATTAATAAAGGGCAGGAGTTCCAGCCGATCCAATGGAATTTGAGCTTTAGGGAAGTATCCGAAAGAAAAAAATGCAGCGTTATGATGGATTCATTTCATAACGCTGCAATTCTTGTCTAGTGTTTTTGCTTTGTAACCACACATTCACCGTGATTACTATGCTCTATCTGATCATCTTGAGATAATTGAAGCTATTGTCATCTGCAGGAGGTAGGGCTTTCCAATCCCCATTGGTCTTATAATAAATGAATCAGTTCTTTTATATTTTTTTCACTGTCTAGTCCTTCCTATCGGTCGGCAATCCACATCGCAGCTTCATCTGCCTAAGCCGCTGCTGTCGGATGGCGGATAAAATAATCTCGGCTTTAGGTTGTCGCTACCAGGAATTCCTCTCCGCTTGGCAGCCGCAGACCATCGGTTCGACCGGTAAAGTAACGCTTGTTAAGATCGGCTGAGGATATATGCCGGGCTTCTTGGAAGCCGGCCTCGCGAGCCAGTGCCAGCATCTCCGAAGGTGTGAAGAAGCTGATGAAGGGCGTGCCGCTTGCTCGCGCTCCCGTCGAAGCCTGCTCAACCCTGGGACGCAGCCCGGATTCGGTGAGTTCAAGCGGCAGCAGGAACGTCATGGCCAATGTGGAGCCGGGGGCTAGTGTCGCCGTCTGGCGCAGCGTAGCCGTAACCGCATCCTTGGTGAGGTATTGGGTGACGCCGGTGGAGGCCACTACAGCCGGCTGGCTTGTGTCGAAGCCGGCCGCCTTTAGTTGCTCCCACCAGGACCAGCCTGCCTCGAAGTCGACCGGCACGAGCCGCAGCCACTCGGGGATGCCAAAGCCAAGCTCGCTCAGGCGTTTCCGCTTCCAAGCCTGCGTGGCGGGCTGGTCTACCTCAAAGACCCGCATCCGGGAGGCGATCTCCGGCCGACGCTGAGCAAAGGTGTCCAGGCCGGCTCCGAGGATAACATACTGGGTGACGCCTTGGCCGAGCTGTTCAGTGACCAGATCCTCAATGAAGCGGGCACGGGCCACGATGGATGCCCGGAAGCCGCTGGTGCCCTCCGGGTCCATGTCGGGGCGCTGGCGCCATCCGTCTTCCGGTGCCGCAAGTTGAAGGCCGACCTCGTCCTCAAGTACATGCGGCGGCGAATCGATCTGTACATGCAAAGCTCGCCATAACGCCACCCGTATTGCCGTGTTGTCTGGTTCCTTATTTTGCTTATCATGCATGATGTTCTCTCTCCCCTCGATTAATTCCATTTGAAATTTCGGTACGAAAAATGGCTTGATTGTAGCATTACGATGTTGTCTTTAGATTCTCCCCACAAGGTGGTTTAATACTAATTGCATGCTTTATTAATGGCTTGCCGGAGTTCAAAATCAAATTTTGTAAGCTGGTGTAAGCCCGCTTTGTATACAGGTTACCCCCAAGGACAGCTTTCAATCGGACGGCTGTTTGCGGTTGTTCTTTCTTCATAGATTGACGCATGAAATATTCAGCTACCTTCGGAACATTGCCAACTTGAATGGTGAAATAAACCCGGCAAAAATTATCGGAAAGTGGCTCAATACGATAGTTTTCGCGAAAAAACTGTTTTTCAACGAGAGTTGTTTCCATCGTCAACAAATGATCCTGAATAAACTCGGTCACGATTATTGTTTTTTCGTTTTTGAAGCCTGAGTATTTCCCGCTTTCAAAATATTTGGCCCTTAACTCCAGATTAAGCCCCACGCTATGCGTGGGAGAACAGAAACGGAAGTGTCTTTACGTATGATAAAAAAGTCCTCCTCTGCCATAATGACAAAGGTTTCGCAAGCCAATGTCAGGCAGGAGGACATCCATGATGGATAAATCAAATTTATCATATACAAAGTGGATTTACATGTACCGTGTTGTGTTTATTCCTAAATATAGACGGAGGACCATGTATGGTCAACTCGGAAAAGCTGTTCGAGAAATAATCAGAAAGCTTTGTGAGTATAAAGGAATTGAAATTGCAGAAGGAAGTGTATCTGTTGACCATGTGCCTTTGTGTTTAACTTTTTCACTGCCTCCTTGCGACGTCTTATAGCCGACTGTGCGTTTGTCAACCTACCTCTAGTGGGATTGGTATGAAGGTGACCATCTGCTATAATCTTGAATAAAGGTGGTGTTTAGCTTGCTGCAAGAACAAAACAAGGAACCCAAAAGAAAATATGCATGGGTCGGCAAATGGGCAAAAATGACCGGTGAACGGGCAAGAATCGATGCCAAGGCGAACGGTACGTATATCGTGTACGAAAAAAACGGGAAGCTGGTGAAGGAATTCCCGAATGGTGACATTGTTTCCATTGATCAAGATGGTGAAGTCTGATGCATCCACATCATCCCATCATGTTTGTCTTTGCCGGAAACAATGGCAGCGGAAAAAGCACCCTGCGGAATTTGATCATCGATCGGATCGGCATTGAGATCAACATAGATCCGGATGCCATTGCCCGCAGGTTGGATGCTAAGAACCCCGAGAGCAAACGGGTTTCTGCCGGAAAAGAAGTGCTTAGGTCAGTCAGGAGATATATCAAAGAAGGTAAAGACTTCTCAATCGAGACGACACTTGCCGGGAAAAATGCCATCCGCCAAATGCAACAAGCAAAAGAAGCGGGCTATGAGATCACGATGTTCTATGTAGGTTTGAGCAATGTAACCCAAAACGTTCAAAGGGTAGCCTTAAGAGTAAAAAATGGGGGACACCACATACCTACCGAAGATATTCTTAGAAGGCATACGACTTCATTCAAGCATCTATATGAATATGCACACCTGCCGGATAATCTGATTCTAATTGACAACAGCAAGGAAAACGGGGAAATTATCTTGGAGATGAATGACAAAACAATCACATATCAAGCGGAACCCCTTCCTTCATGGGCCGCCCCCCTTTTGGAAAGGCTCCACAAAAAGTATTAAAAAATCACATCTCCATGAAAAATAAGCCGTAGTCAGTCTGATCTGTCAACGGCTTTTTCTTTCTAAAATTACAGCTTCACTTTTCTAAAGTAGGCACTTATACCTTCCATTTAATTGTCAAATACTTACCAGCCAAACTCTCTACAAACATGATGTCAAACTCCCGCGGGAGAGGGGGCTCTTCAAAGAGAATCTCAGCCATGCTGGACCCCGCTACTCAATGTATTCTTTTATAGATTCTCTCCAAAGAATATAACCTTTTCCTGTCAAATGGATTCCGTCCAGAGTATACTTTTCAGGAAGCTGATCGTTCTCTGCAAAAATGGAGTAGAGATCAATATAGTGAACCCCCGTATTTTCCGCCAAATAACGCAGCCCTTCATTCATTTTCTTGATTTTATAGTTGGTTAATATCTTTCCATACTTCTTATTATTGACAGGGAGTAAACTTTGGATAAAAATTTCTGTTTTTGGCGACCCCGATTGAATTCGATCTATAATTAGAGAATAATTTTCGAGGGTTGCAGAAACACTGTGGCTCCTTAAATCGTTCACACCAATAAGAAGGAAAATTTGTTTTGGTTGGGCAGCAATCACGCTGTCCAGGCGATCAAGGACTCCTTCTGTAGTATCACCGCCAATGCCCCGGTTGATCACGTTTTTCCCGGGAAAAAGCTCTGCCCATTCTGTTCTAAAGGTAAGGCTGTCTCCAAGAAATACAATGAAATTCGGCGGAATGGAGAGTTCGTCAAATAAACTTGTCCTCTCATAATAGTGAAACCCCGCTCTATTGACTGCATTCGTTTTCTTTACACCTGCATCAACCTTATCAAGCTTGACGAAAGTAAACCCGGTTACGATAATGAACAGTAAGTTGAACCCGATAGAAATAAAAAGAATGCGCCTTAGTTTTCTGTTCATGATGCACCTCAAGATTTGTTGGTAGTATAAGATTACCACAAGTAGGGGGGAGGCTCACATGAATTTTTTTGCAATATGGGTGTCGTTTGAACATCTTATGACTAAGGTCACGAGGTTCCTAGGAATAGAGCATACTTAATGAACAGCAGTGTATTTTATATTCCCTAACTCTACCAGTCGCTCCTACGGTGAAAAATAAAGTTTATGAGTACATCGTCCGACTTGCTGCTTGGTTTTCGTTATTGATTAGACGGAGTGATTACGATGCAAGGTTATCTATCTTTACCTGAAAAGTATATAAGCAGAAAGATATCTCCAATAACCGGTAAGAGCATGGAAAGAATGTATATCACAATTAGTGATTATCTTTGAAGCCAGAATTAACGATGAACTGATTATACCGCCACGGCTGCTGTTAAAAATTCCAATTACACAAATCCACCCTTTTTGATCAACAAACGTGCTATAGCGGAAGACTGATCCAGTATTTTCTTTGGGCGGTTGCAGTTATTGCAGAATATCCTATCAGCTATTTTTCTTTTCTGTTGAGATCATTAAAAACATAGGTCTTCGGTTCTCATCTTTCATTTCAGGAATACTTTTTAGCATTTCATCAGAAGGAACTGATTCCTTAACTGTACTAATAATAAAACCAGTATTAATTAAGTCATTTATATATGTGGAAATCGTACGATGATATTTTGTAACATTCTCATTTAAGAATGTCGTTTCACGCACTCCTTCTATTTGATAGTTGTCAACTGGCCAATGCAAACGGTTCCCTTGTTCATCATAATACCAATCTTGTTCGTTTCGAGAAGTGAAAATTGGATGTTCAACCGAAAAAACAAAGCTTCCCCCAGGCTTTAGACAATCATAAACTTTTTTGCAGATTGATTTAAATGACTTGATATAGTGAAAAGCCAACGAACTGATTACCACATCAAATTGCGAGTTAGGAAAACTGATGTCTTCAATCGGCGCTTTTATATACGAAATTAAAGGATCATTTGTCATTTCACGAGCTTTTTTAAGCATATTTTTGGATATATCTACACCTATGACAGAACTTGCTTGCTGATCACGAGCATATCGGCAATGCCAACCGAAACCGCAACCCAAATCCAGTACATTTTTATCTTTTAGATTGGGAAGCAGTTCCTTTAATATATGCCATTCTCCTGCAGCTTCAAGTCCTTTAACTGATCGCGGCATTTGTTTATACGCAGAAAAGAAATTTGGGTCATCATATTTATTTTGTTTCATCGTTTATACATCTCCTATTATTAATACAGCCTTCCTAATATTTACAAATCGCCCATCAACTCCATATTGTAAAGGGCTTCCCGCGTTTTAACAAAAAAATAAGGCCATTATAATTGGAAAATGTTCCATAATCAAGGGGATTCAAAGGGGTAAACGAAATTTAGTGATGTGGCAGATTATCAATAATATAAATGTTAAAGGGCCCTTTGTTCAGCAAATAAGAAGGAACCCGCTTTATAAATTTTACTAAGGATTTGGATCATTACTCCAGTTGATTTTAGGAGAATAATATTCTAAATTTAAGAAAAGAACGGAATAATGCTCGCTGCATTCTAAACAAATCGCCAACTTTATTGGACAAAATACCCCAATTGTATCTGATCCTGCAAAGGTGAACGTGAATGGCAGGGCCATTAGTTTTGCCATTCTGAGGGTGCTGCGGGTATTATTTTTTGACGGTAAAATTTTTGTATGAAATGCAGAGGCCCAACTTGGAAAAAGATCGTTACGATGGTGTATTGGCGTTGGACAAGGAATTTCAGCTCTCTTTGAAAGAGTAAAATAACTGGTTCATTACAGTTGCGCCTTCGTGTCCGCTCTTTATCGGACGGGCAAGGGGCTGCCCTTCTTAGAAGAGCTTCTGATTTGGAGGCAAAAAGATGAAATGGTTTTATTTATTGCTGCCTTTAGCCGGCGGCCTTGCGGTTGGAATGCAGGCGGCTATTAATGGCGGTCTTGGAAAAAAAGTTGGATCAATAGAAGCCACTTTTATTTCTTTTTGTATCGGTACAGCTGCCTTGTTTTTTATGGTTCTATTTTTGGGGAAAGGCAATATTCTTGCAGTATCCGAGGTCCCAAAATATCAATTAACAGGCGGCATTTTAGGTGCGTTTTATTTGGCCGCTATCGTGTTCGCTGTTCCAAGAATTGGTGTTTCGATGTCTTTCCTTGCAGTGATCACAGGCCAACTCTTGATCAGCGCACTGATTGATCATTTTGGATTGTTTGGCGCACCAAAAATTCCAATGGATTTGAAAAAGGTGATAGCTCTTTGTTTGATGTTGAGTGCGATTTATTTATTTCATCATAAATAAAGCATTCTGTTTAAAAAAAGCGCAAGGCGCGCAGCTTTAGGCGACAAGCACAAGACGAATTTTGATGAGGGAGCTTTTCAGCCGCCAGGTGCTACTAGATTGCTGAAGTTGTACTGCCATAATCGGCGGCGGGTTTACGCTGTACCCGTTCCAGGTGATCATGCTCCGAATCGCTGTTGCAAATATAAGTGAGAAAAATTCTCAATTAGTTATTGACTCTGGCGAAAGCGGTGTTATAATAAATACGAGCTCAACTGATAATGATTATCATTTTCGTTATGGCAGGGGCAGGTGAATCCGGAAAATGTTATCAAGTAGTTGATGAAGCTTCTATGTATCGTCAGTGCGAAGTTTTGTGCAATCTTTATTCAGATTTCATTTTACATATTTCAATGGGTTAAAGGAGAAGTGAACAAATGAAAAAGTGGTCTTTATTCATGATGCTTTTCGTTATGGCAGTTGTTGTTGCAGCTTGCGGATCAAAAGAAGAAAGCCAATCCGGGGCACAAGAGAAGAATGATACGAAGAAGCAGGCGGAAGAGATAACAATTAACCATGAATACGGGAAAGCAACAGTCAAGAAAAACCCTCAAAAAATTGTTGTTTTCGATTTTGGTGTGCTGGATACACTGGATGAGTTGGGAATCAAGGTAACCGGCGTACCACAAGTGAACATTCCTGCTTATCTGGAAAAATATGCAGGCGATGAATATACGAATGTGGGAAGCTTGAAAGAGCCGGATTTTGAGGCTATACATGAACTACAGCCGGATGTGATCTTCATTTCCGGGCGGCAGGCTGAATTATACGACCAATTTGCAGAAATTGCCCCTACCGTATTCATGGGAGTCGATACAAACCGTTATCTCGAATCCTTTGAAGAAAACATGAATACGATTGGTAAAATTTTCGGCAAAGAAGACCAAGTCAAAGCTGAGCTGGAAGAGGTCGACAATCAAATTACGGGTGTAAAAGAAAAAGCAGAATCCATGGATAAAAAAGCGCTGGTCGTTTTGGCCAATGAAGGGAAAGTGAGTGCTTTCGGACCCAAATCAAGATTTGGATGGATCCATGATGTCCTTGGCTTTAAAGCAGCTGATGAAAATATCGAAATATCCACGCATGGACAGGGAATTTCTTTCGAATATATTTTAGAAACCAACCCTGACATTCTGTTCGTCATTGACCGGAATGCAGCGATTGAAGAAGACGCTGAACCGGCAAAAGAAACGATTGAAAATGACCTGGTGAAAAAGACAACGGCGTATAAAGATGGAAAAATCATCTACTTGGATGCCGACTACTGGTATCTTTCCGGCGGAGGCCTGCAATCCATAAAAGAAATGATCAAAGGCGTAGAAAAAGCGTACTGATTCATATAAGCCTTGAACGGCATGACAAGGCGGAATAATGTTTTGCCAATTTTAAAATTCAATTACCCCCTTTTTATATAAAATCCGGCAGAGAGAACGAGTCGTTCATCTCTGCCGGATTTTGTTTTATCAAATGCTTGTATTCGATTTCGGACAATAGATTATACTCGCTCATATTGAATATGATGGAGCTTGGCAAATGTACCATCAAGCTCCAACAATTCCTCATAGCTGCCCTGCTCGGCAATGCCGTTTTCGGTGACAACGACAATTCTGTCCGCATTGCGAATGGTGGCCAAACGGTGTGCGATAATTAATGTTGTTCGGTTTTTGGCCAGCTCATTCAGCGCGTTTTGGATAATTTTCTCCGATTCTGTATCAAGGGCAGAGGTGGCCTCGTCCAAAATCAAGATGGGCGGATTTTTTAAAAATGTCCGAGCGATGGCGATTCGCTGCTTCTGCCCTCCAGACAGCTTCAATCCCCTTTCGCCAACTTCAGTTTCATACCCTTGTGGCAAGGTATGAATAAATGATTCCAAATGGGCCCGTCTCGCCGCTTCACGTATTTCCTCTTCGGTTGCGTTTAAGTTTCCATAGGCAATATTGTCCCGGATGGTTCCCGTAAATAGAAATACATCCTGTTGGACAATGCCGATTTGTGATCGAAGAGAACGCTTTGTTACATCGCGTATATCCAAATGGTCGATTGTTATTTTCCCGTGATTCACATCATAAAAACGGGGGATCAGTGAACAAATCGTCGATTTTCCTGCGCCTGATGGTCCGACGAAGGCAACGGTCTCCCCCGCTTTAATGGACAAATCAATGCCTTGCAGAACTGGCTGCTCCGGATCATATTGAAAGTGGACATCATCAAACTGGATATTTCCTTGAAAAGCAGGCGCGTCGATAGCATTATCCTTGTCCTGAACATCCGGCTGCTGGGCGATCAAGTCGAGAAATCGTTTGAAACCTGCCATTCCACGGGGATACAACTCCATTAATGCGCTGATTTTGTCAACAGGTTTCATCAGTACATTGACATACAAAACAAAACTGACTAATTCACCATATGATAATTCTTGTTGGAAGGTCAGCCAGGCGCCAAACACTAAAACGACGAGTGTTACAAATCGCGTCATCATATAAATGCTGGAAGTGGTGTAGGCCATCACTTTATAGGCGTCCAATTTTGCCTTACGGAAGTTTCTGTTGTCCTTGTCAAAGCGCTTTTGCTCAAAATTTTCATTTGTGAATGATTGGACGACCCTGGCGCCGGCAACACTGTCCTCTACCCGCGCATTGATATCGGCGATCTTCGTATACATCTGTCCCCATGCTTTATTCATGCGGACATTGCAAAAGGTGATGATCCAAACAAGGAACGGCACGATAAAAATCGTGACCAGGGCAAGCTTCACGTTGATTGAAAACATGATCAAAAAAGTACCCACAAAAGTCATAATGGCAATGAAAAAATCTTCCGGGCCATGGTGGGCAAGCTCTCCGATTTCAAAGAGGTCGTTGCTGATCCGACTCATAATATTCCCGGTCTTTGTATTATCAAAAAATCGAAAGGACTGCTTTTGAACATGGTAAAAAAGCTCTTGCCGCATATCGGTTTCAATATTGATGCCCAATTTATGGCCCAGATACCCTACGATATATTGCAAAAAGGTACTTAACAGGTAAACGATCAACAGTAAGACGCTTACTGTCACAATCATCGTCCAGTTGCCGCTTGGAAGGAGTTTGTCAATAAACCCTTGCACCGCAATGGGGAAGGCCAATTCGAGAATTGCAACGATTACCGCACTGACAAAATCCACGATAAATAATCTTCGGTGCGGTCTATAGTAAGAAAAAAATTGGCGTACCATGCCTGCAGTCAGCTCCTCTCTATATATAAAGAAGACTTATTTTATTTTAGCTATCCTGCATTTCTTTAAAGTTATTTTTGATAAATTCCGCTTCTTCATTTTTAGACATAATCCCATATGCTTTGCCGACCGTACCGCCTTGGTAGGTCCAAAAATAGTTGTGGTCTTCGTCAGCTTTGGAAAAGTCCCCGTTTTTCCATCTTTCCAAGATTTCAAGAAGGCTTTCTTTTCTTTCAAAGCTGCTTTTGGAAACGATTTCGTAAACGTCGTTGATAGTTTCAGGGATCATTGGAATCGCACCCCACTTCTGCTCCGCCCTCACTTTCTGATGCGTCATTTTGTGCATCACATCAATGACTTCTTCTTGAGTGGAGTTTTCATCAAGATCAACCTTGTAGCTTATTCCTTCAATTTGCTGCGTTTGTTCAATGAATTCCTCTTCCGTGATACCTGCTGCGTCAGCTTTTTCCTTAACCTCAAGATTTTCTTTCTCATGCTTATTCACTAAATACTGGTATCCTCCATATCCGGATAAAAGCAATACACCTACGGAAACAGTAGTAATGGCCAATACCCGTTTCAAAATGAATACCCCCGTTTCATAGTGGCTTTTTCATCCGAAATGATGAATCTATATAAACATTAACATTTGAAAGAAATTTTTGATAGCTATATGTAGGGTAGGGTGTGCGGGTATGAAAACTAATCCGGAGATGTATAGCAACTTTTATTTTCTATCATACCATCTACGAATTGCTGGATATGCGGGAAAGATGGGCCCTAAGCTAAAGGGAGAAAGATGGATTTTTTGTCCAGCTCCAGCGCCTAGCCCGGCAAGGGTCAAGCCGCTTCCCTGTGGTGGCTGAAGAGCAGCCCCCCTCGGGAATCGTCTTGTTTGCCCGCGCTAATCAAGGCACTTGTGCTTTTCTTATACCAAAATAGCAATTCACCCTGGACAAACCATAACGAATGATGCATAATAATTCATTAGTGTGGATTTTTAAAAGTTATCCTGGCATAGGTTTTTATACGAAAGGTGATTATATATGAGTCTTCCAGCTAATGAGATTGCTTCCAAGAATAAGACCATTTCATTGAAGTCCTATTCTGTTGTCCATTATTTGAAATTTATTATTCCGTCTCTCATTGGAATTTATTTGTTTATGGTTCCGATGAAAACGGAAGAAGGGGTTACAATTCCGGTTGCGTTTTTGGCAAATGCGATTAATGGCCTTTTGGTTGATTATGTCCCGCCTGTTGCGGCGTGGTTAATGATCCTGTCGGTTTCGGTATCTATTATTGCCAAAATGTTCAAGCCGGATTTTATCATGAAAAATTCTTTTCTTCACACGGTTTTTCATGTGTCCAATACTTGGGTCATTATTCGCCTTTTAGGTGCAATTTTTGCTTTTATGGCTGTTTATCAAATCGGGCCGGAGTGGATTCGCTCCGAAAGCACAGGCGGTATGCTGGTTTATGATTTGATCCCTATTTTAATCACGACTTTTTTATTGGCCGGCTTCTTCCTGCCTTTGCTGCTCGACTTCGGTTTGCTTGAATTATTTGGTGCCTTGTTGGCTAAAGTCATGCGTCCTGTATTTAAAATTCCAGGGCGTTCTTCTCTGGATTGTCTTGCTTCATGGGTCGGCGATGGGACAATCGGTGTACTTTTGACTTCCAAGCAGTATGAAGGCGGATTTTACACAAAGCGTGAAGCTGCTGTTATTGCAACGACATTTTCCGTCGTATCGATCACTTTTACTATAGTGGTAAACCAATATTTGCATCTTGAAGATTATTTCCTTGAATATTATGCGACCATTGTCGTCGCTGGATTGGCGGCCGCCATTATTATGCCAAGAATACCTCCGTTGTCCAGAAAGCCGGATACGGGGTATGAACATACAGAGTTGAAAGTGGAAGAAGGAATTCCGGCGAATGTTACACCGCTTAAATGGGGAATCAGCGAAGCGGTTTTACAGGCGAATAAAAATAATAACGTTTCGTCCATTGTAAAAGAGGGATTCAGGAACGTGATCGAAATGTGGCTCGGTGTCATCCCGGTGGTGATGGCGATCGGAACGGTCGGCGTGGTCATCGCAGAATATACTCCGGTGTTCAAATATTTGGGAATGCCTTTTATTCCAATTCTTTCAGCCTTGCAAGTGCCGGAAGCTGCAGCGGCATCACAGACAATGATCATCGGATTTGCAGATATGTTCCTGCCGGCGATCATCGGAAGCGGCATCGAAAGCGAGATGACCCGATTTGTCATCGGCTGTGTATCCGTTACGCAGCTTGTGTATTTATCGGAGATGGGCGGCCTGCTGCTCGGTTCCAAACTGCCGGTCAATCTGAAGGATCTGATCTTGATCTTCTTGTTGAGAACGGCGATTACATTGCCGATTGTTGTGTTGATCGCACATTGGATTTTTTAAAATGAAGGACGACCGGTGAATGCCGGTCGTTTTTTGATTTGTACGGAGCCGGCTGATGCACTTATTTGCGTTCGGAAAAGCAACCTTATGATTGGAAAATGGTAGGTTATGATCGAAGAGTGGTGAGTTATGATCCAGAAGTGACAGGTTATGATCCGGATCCCGTAGAGCAGGAGCAGGGATTTTATCCAAGACAGGATGGGTATGACCCGCCAATTTGAATATATTATCCAAGCGCTATCATTATGTTTGTTATAATATTTTTATATTTAATAGAAAGGGAGACATAGATGGCCAACGCACAAATTAACCCACTGTTTATTAAAATGCTAACTGGCGAAGATGCGGGTGAATTCCCTACGATAAGTTCGTTGCCGGGGGATTATGTAAATACTATTTTTAAAAATAAAAAACAGCTTGCTCCAATCCATGATGAAAATCAACATATGCTGACATGTAAGAGTTGCGGGAGAAAGGGAAGGTATGATGTTGGAACGTTGACTGTCAATATGGAAGGCTTTAAGGGAAAGCCGGATTCGCAGAAGGATATTCAGATGACAGGATATTTTCGCTGCAAGCACTGTAATGACGCAGGAAATTGGGAACTTCCCAATACGCTTTTGTTAAGCGTCACTGCTCAAGCCCTTCTATTATTGGGGGGATCGGAGCCCCATCGTAATATAACCTTTGGGAAAAACCAGCTTTTTGACGGGACTTCTCACCAGTATCCAACAGATGCGGAGGAACATCTTTTACAAATCCTCAATGAAAATCCAGATGATGCTTACATATGGAATCGCCTGGGAAACTTGTATCAAAAAGGGAATCGCCCTGAACTGGCAGTATGTGCTTTCGAACATTCCATCAGGCTTGATCCAAAACAAGTTGAATCCCATTACACATTAGGGGATATGCTTGCACAAATCGAGGAGCTTCCAAATGCAGGCTACCATTTCCGCCAGATGTTGCTGCATGCAAGGGATTACAAAAAGCTGCCCGCCGAAAAATTAAGAGAAATGATTGCCATTGGGTTGAGAGCATTATTTTTGATATATGACCATACCGAAGGGAAAGTTTCCTTTTTGCCGACACTGGAAGAAATTGAAGCGTCAGGTCAGCAGGAGACGCAGTCTAGAAATATTGTTGATATGGAAATGGACATTTTTCCAGATGATATTGAGACTTTCTATCCACTCGCCGAAATGTTTATGGGACCCCGGTCTAAAGAAATTCCTTTAAGGGAAAGAACGTTTAATGTTCCGAAGGTAACCAATGCTTCGGTAAAAAGGAAAAAGAAAAAGCGGAAGAGGAGAAAGTGAGAGCAAGCCCCTTGAGACTTGCTCTTTTTTCATGGAAATAACTGCTCTTGCACTTCGTTCAATTCTTTGAGCCGCTTTTCATCCTGTGCCTGCTTCGCGTACCGGATTTCTGTTTCAAGGATTGAATCCAGGTATTGAATTTCTTCGCTTTCCAAAGTCTCTACAAATTCCTCTTCATTTTCATAATGATGATTGGATAGCAGTTTGAATAAATTTCGAGATCTGCCGTCATCTTCATAATTGGACAATGCTTCGCGCAGATAGCCTAATGTGTGGTCGATGAAGTTCACCTTCTTTCTGCAGCTCTGGGTATTATTGTTTTAATATAGTGGGAATTTATTCTGATGAGGAGGTGTTTCCCATAAAAACGGACTTATATCAATTCAGACGCTTTTTGCCTTTTATCCGGCGTTTGCCTGATTCTGATTTGCTGGAAAAGAAGGATTTGATGAATGAACATTTTTTCATGGAAAAAGACGGTAAGCTTGAAATGTATTACGCTCCTCACAATGAATTCATTAATTGCCATGCGGAAATAGTCATCGTAGGGATTACACCGGCTGGACACAGATGGAAACCGCTTTTCGGCAGGCAAAATTGTCTCTGCAAAAGGGAGATGCCTTAGAACAGGTGCTTTTGGAATCAAAGCGGGCGGCCAGTTTTACGGGTACCATGAGAAAAAACCTAAAAGAAATACTGGATGAATGAGGAGTAAACACTGCTTTTAGTCTAAGCTCCAGCAGACTGTTATTTGGAGAATGCCGGAGACTGCTTCATACGACATCCATCATTAAATTCCCTGTGTTTATAGAAGGGAAAAATTATACAGGACATGCTCCGAAAATCCATCAATCCGCTTTGCTGACTCACTACGCGTATAACATTTTCCAAAGGAACTACACGAAATTGAAACTGATTTCTTATTGGTCCCGCTGGGGAAGGTTGTGTCGGAAGTAATGATGGACCTAGTATATAAAGGGATGATACCCAAGAAGCGCTGTCTCTTCGGATTTCTGCACCCATCAGGGGCTAACGGCCACAGGAAAAAACAATTTCATAAGGCCAAAGTGGAGCTAAAGGGAATTGTTGAGAGGTTTGTGGATGAGCGGGAGTTGTTTTGATTAATGATCTATCGAATAATATGGTTACAAAAAGGCGAGGTTCAGCTTTTGCTAAACATCGCCTCCGTCTATTATTTAAGGTATTATAGCCGGCAAAAACAAGTGCAGGTGCTGAACACCTGCATTGTTTGCGTAGTAGCACCTAGAGGGGGTGGTTGTTTAAATCTTCGTATTCGACTTTTTCGCCCGCTCCTCAAGCTTCGTCTTTGGCGCCTGGTTGGCGATGTCTTCTGTCAATCCTTGAGGGTTTACGCTTGTTACAACTCGCTTTTTACTCCGTACGTTATCATCTCGCTTCATGACTACACCTCCAGTTCATATTGTTCAGCCAATCTGTAATTTTATTCTTTTGCGGCCAGAGTTTTTGATAAACTGTACTTAAGTGATTTTTTTACATAAAAGGGGTGTGGCATATGAAAGTGATTGTAGTTGGATCAGGAATTGCGGGAGCCAGTGCGGCATACCATTTGGCCAAAAAAGGTGTTGAGGTGGCGGTAGTTGATCAAGGCCATGAAGGCCAGGCCACAAAAGCGGGAGCCGGGATTGTCTGTCCCTGGCTGGAAGAGCGGCCCGAAAAATATGCTCTTTACAACGCTGGAGCTTGCTATTATCCGGAGTTAGTATCGATGTTGGAAGAAGACGGCGAAAGAAATGTAAGCTATGCCCGGGTGGGGGCTTTGGCGGTTAGTGATAATCAAGAGGAGTTAAAGAGAATTGAGTATGAAGTTGGAAAGCGGAAAATGAATTGTCCTGAAGTCGGCGAGGTGCGGAGACTTTCTTCCGAGGAGGCGCAAGCTCTTTTTCCGCCGCTAAGAAGTGGCCTGGAAGCTGTTTTTATTGGCGGGGCAGCCCGTGTGGATGGGATTTTACTGAGGGACGCTCTGAAAAGGGGAGCCGAAAAGCATGGAGCTCAGTTTTTATCCGGCGAGGCCAGACTTTCGGTAAAAGATGGAAGAATGTCCGGAGTCCAGGTTGGTGATCAATTTTTTTCGGGTGATGCAGTGATTGTTGCTGCGGGAGCATGGATGACCAAAGTGTTGGAACCTTTGGGATTGGACATATCCGTGGAACCGCAGCGGGGCCAGATAGTACATTTGCAGGTGCCGGATCAGGATACTTCCGAATGGCCGGTCATCATCCCGCAAAGCAGCCATTATTTGGTTTCGTTCGATGAATCCCGGGTAGTTGCCGGTGCAACAAGGGAAACGGGATCCGGGTTTGATTACCGCATGACAGCCGGAGGGGTAAAAGAAGTGCTTGACGAAGCGTTGTCTGTAGCCCCAGGACTTTCAGACGGAACTGTTGATGAAATCCGTGTGGGTTTCAGGCCATTTGGAAAAGACGGCTTGCCGCTGCTTGGGGAAGTCCCGTCCGTAAAAGGGCTGGTCATTGTGAACGGATTGGGTTCTTCAGGCTTGACGATGGGACCGTATGCCGGGATGGTTGCAGCAAAGTTGGCACTGGGTGAGGAAGTGGGAATGGATATTTCAGCGTACGATCCGATGAGGGATATTGCGGGATGCCCGGAAAGACAATAGAAAGGGCAGGGATCGGCTTGCCTGCTTGGTATCCCCTGCAATGATTGTTATAATCATTGATAAATTGTTAAAGTGGGTGAGAGCATGAAAGAGGTGGATCTTTCAGACCTGACTGGATAAGTAAAGAAAAAGCAATGTGGAGTGTGCGATCCTAAGAAATAAGCCTCTTGGGAGGAAAATAAGAACAAGGCCTCGCGATCCCGATGAAATAAATATTTTAGATCAACTGTGTCTGAAACGTTGGGAAAAGGCTGAGCAAGAGGGGAAGATCCGATATTTTAGTGATCGTGTGTGGTATTATGAGATCGATTGAGCGTGCCAAAACACGTATCAGTTCCCTAATTGGAAAGAGTAAATTTGAAAAAATGGTCGGTGTAATATGGGCGACAGATGCCCAGGATTAAAATAGCAGCCCGCCGGCTGCTATTTTTAATGAATGTCATCGATGTTGTATTCCTTGCTGGTGTCGATGAATTGGTAGGGAGTTGTGGGGTCATTCAGGATCGGAAGATTCCCTTGATATATGTATGGCCATTGAAAGCTTTCTTTTATAGTTCTTTTTTCGAAGGTTGTTTTCAATTCCAGGGCCCAATGCTTTCTGCTGTTGAATTGTTTCAAGCTGATTGGAACGGTTACATGGTAGCCCGACGGAAAAATGACCTTTGTTTCTTTAGGCGCGACCGCCAAACGGTCCTGAATATGATCCAATGCAAACCAAACACAATCATGTGCATAGGGAGATTTACTTGGAAACCAGTAGATCCCCAAGCTCCCGCTTATTTTTACCGGCGGCATGTGGATGCTTCCCAATACTGACTTTGCAGCTTTTTTGGCACCTTCCCAATCGTGTCCGTAATATTGCATGCTGTCCCGGATGATTTGGAGCGGACGTAATTTTACCAGGAAAACTGAATGGCCTTCTATTACTTTTGTGAATATGTAACCATTTTCGACAAGCATTGGTATGAGCGCGTACGTATATCGTTTAATGATGTAAAACTCCCTTAATTCCATTCCGCGATTCCTCTTTTCATAAATTTTTAGTTTATCGTGAAGAGTTTCTTGGATGGTCAAAACGAAATCTTACAACGTAACGGACAACCCTCTTTTTACCTAATCATCCGCATCACCCAATTCAATCATGGTCAATTGTCTCCATTATCCTAATAGAAATAGTAAATGTCAACGATAAAAATGCAAATTTATTGAAAATTATATCATTTTATTGGAAATTTTGAGGGTATTAAGGCATAGGTCTTTTTTTCGGCATCATGGTCAACTTTTTAAAAAAATTGCTGAAAATTTGAATTTTCCCTTAGGGAAAATTCAAAAATCAAGGCCTTTTTATTAGTTTGTCCTGTTAAAAATTGAATTTTTGCCAAAACAGCGATTAGCTTGAAACGGCGTTTCCGTTTAAGGTGAAGGTACCCGGGAATAAACGGATGGCGCGCTTCCAGGAAGGACCCCTGAATGGAAGGTTTCACTGAGCTGGCTGAGCAGTACAGACCGATGATTTATCATATTATGCATTCGCTGAACATCTACAAAAACGAAGACGAATTTTATCAAATTGCCCTCATTGCGTTATGGGAAGCACATGCGAGGTTTGATCCGGAAAAAGGGAAATTCAGCACGTTTGCCTATTCCTATATGAAGGGCCGGATGATGACGGAGTTGACGAGGCAGTCAAAGGCAGAGGAGGGGAATGCCTACCCTGATGACGCCTTTTGGGAGACAAAAAAGGATGAGCGGGAGCAGCCTCCGCTGCAGCTTGCCACTTTGCTCTCGTATTGTGACGGGCTTACGAAAAAGCAGAAACAGTGGGTCGTCTATACGTTTTACTTCGGCATGTCTGTGAAGGAAATCGCCGAAGAGGAGAAAGTCTCATTGTCCGCCGTGAAAAAGTGGCGGGCGGGGGCGATGGAGAAAATCAAGGTGAACATTGAAGCGGGGGTGTGTTGGTGAAGAACAGTCCAAATTTTAATCAGTTGAAAAATTGAGGTTGTTTAGATTAAATTTAATGAACATAAATAATGTAAAGGATTTGAGCGCAGTGAAAAAGGTTCACTCTTTGGAAGCAATCCATGAGATGATTAATGAGAATCAGCTGACACTTCTTTATATTTCAAGACCGGACTGTTCAGTTTGCCATGGGCTTCTCCCGCAGGTGGAGGAGTTGCTGGAAGAGTTTCCGAGCATCGTTTCGATGCAGGCAGATGCGGATGAAATTCCAGAGATTGCGGGAAAATATTCAATTTTTACCGTGCCTGCTCTCCTCTTGTTTGTTAATGGAAAAGAGTCGATCAGGAAAGCGAGATTTGTTCCGATTGGCGAGTTGCGAAGGCAATTGGAGAAGATTGTTGAGCATATGTGACTCATTTGTAAAAAAAGTCTGTTTCTTTCGGGACAGACTTTTTTACAGAGTAGGAAAGCATAAGATTTTTTAGCTTTAAAATTTTGAACAAAGCCATTTGTTGTCTAGCTCCAGCGCCTATCGACTAGCAGACTTCGCACCTCCTCCTACGATAAGTCAACATCGGCTCGTTCCTCGCCGTGTTTCCTTTATCTCGTCGGAGGCACTCCAGTCTGTACGTCGATGGGCAAGGCGCTTGCACTTTTCTAATGGGTGTTACTTTAAAAAAACATCAGTATTTGTGAGTTTTCTTTAAGAATACTTCTGATTGGTGTATACTGGAGTTAAAGAAGGAAATAATAGAAATGAGGTAATTAAGTGACCGATTATAAGTTTGACGATGAGCTGAATATCAGCTTAGTACGTGGAATTGAGAGAGGTTACAGTGATTATGCCGAAGTTAGAATGAAGAAAAGGGATGAACTGCTTGTAAGTGCAGCTTATGCATGGGTGAAAGGCAATCATATTGAAGATCAAGTTGCAAGGGAAGTGCAGAATAAAGGTCTAGGATTTCAGAAAGAAAAAGCTGGTTATACGTGGGAGTATTTAAGCTTTAATGACCCAAAGAAAAAAAGCCTTCTTTTGATTAAAAATGCCGATATTATTAAGGGTAAAAAAAGTAATCCAGTATTGAATGCCAAGGCCTCCGACAATTATCTTGTAGAACTATCCAAAATAAATGGAGATATCGATTTTGGAAAAATAACAGGTAATGAACAAGGGAGTCTCAAGCTTTTTGATTTTCCGGAATACCGTTCAATTGACAATATTAATATTAAGGATTATAACCTATTTTATATTCTTACATATTCAATAGATCCGGAAACAAAAATTTTGTCAGCTATTGATCTTTGGATGCCAGAATATAAAAGCGGCAGTCAAGTAGAAATGGCTAAAGTTGATTCTCTCACGAAATACTTGGGGAATACAGGTGCAGATATCAATCTAGGCGCCATTGAAGAACTTGTCAATGTTCCAGAAGAAGAATTTTCCGGAACACAAGAGGAGTTTGGATATAAAGTTGTTGATAAAGAAGCGGAAGAAGAAGCATAGAAAAGAGGTGGTGCTGAATGTTTGTCGGAGAAAAATTGACCGACATTCGTTTACTCCACGGTTATTCAAGAAATGAGTTAGGAAATCTGCTGGGGGTTAGCGAACAATCAGTGTGGCAGTATGAAAATAACTATATTAGCCCGAAACTTGAAGTGGTTAATAAGTTGAAGGCTATTTTTAATGTTAAAACAAAATACTTTTACACAAAAGAATCTTTCAAAACTAAGTTTGACGCGGGTGCGCTGGCTTTTAGATCAAAAGGAATAAATAGTATCGCCAAAACAAAATATGAGGCCGCCCATTTAGAATTCATTGAAGGCTTATTGAACATATTTGAGGGGTATATTACGTATCCTCCGAATAATTTGATTTCATTGCGCGATTATTCCATTAAATATTTAAACGAGAATACTGGAAAAATGGACAGAAAAGCAATGATCAAGCATCTTGCAGAACATGCACGGGAATTTCTGGAAGTAGGAGAGAACAATCAAAAGCTTCTATTTGCATTGGAGAAGAATGGAGCGTTTGTATTTGAAAAATCCTTGGGCGCAGATGTAGATGCATATAGTGCTTGGAGTAAAAGCGATAAGCCGATGATTTTACTGGGGAAATTTAATAAATCTGCGGTCCGGAGAAATTTGGATCTGGCTCACGAACTTGGGCATCTTCTTCTTCATTATAAAATGGATTTAAGCGATCTATCCAAATCGGAATATAAGGAAAAAGAAGAAGATGCTTATGATTTTGCTTCCTATTTTTTAATGCCGGAAGAAGAATTTAAAAAAGATATGATGTCCATAAAAAAATTGTCCAATCCCAATTCGTATATTGATTTAAAGGAAAAGTGGTCGGTTTCCATTGCTGCGATGGCGTATTATGCTCGGAGGCTCGGCTATCTTACCTATCAGCAGCATCGATATTTTTATGCTTCCATGAATAGACAAAATTATAATAAGGCTGAGCCGTTGGATGATAAAATTAAAATCATAAGACCGGGAAAAGTAAAAAGCTCGCTAGAATTTCTGATGGAAAATAATATTCTTACTTTACGAAAGTTAATGGAGCTTACTCACTATAATGAAACACTGATAGCCAAGATATTAGGTTTAGATGAAAGTTTCATCCGCTCTTATATTGAGCAGCCCGCTTATTTTGACGTGTCGTACATTAGCGAAAAAAGAGAAGGATATTCACCCAGTTAAAATGTTGAGAAGTCCGGAGATTATATCCCGGGCTTTTATACTGTTCTTACCGTCTCTATCAATTCCCTTTCACCCCATACAAAATACACCCGACGCCCACGAATATCCAAATGAATTTTGCAAAAGACACTTTGTCAGCAATGCCATAAATGCCGATCGCTGTTGTAAGAATCAGGATCAGCGGGCCGATGAGGGCAAGGGAGCTGTTGATGATAATTGCTTTTTCCACGGCATTGAACCGAATCATAAGGAAGGCGGCGAGTATTTCGATTCCTCCGGACAGCAATCTTAATAATGCCATCCCCACTACAGCTTTTTCCAAAAAAGTGAACATCCGATTTCCTCCCGAGCTTGTACTAACTCCCATTATATGAATCGGATGTTAAAAAAATTAAACTTTAATGGGCAGCGGATCATATAAAATCCACTGCCCATTCATTAAGATTGTCTTACGTGCCTGGGTCCGCTGAATTGAGTCCGCTCCATCCATAAATGGAAGAAATATTCTGCGATGGTCAGGATAATGGCCGTTAACAGGGATTCTCCAAATGCTTCATCATACCCAAACAGATTGAGTCCGCCCCATATGACCAATAAGGAAATGACGAAATCACTGATGGTTGCAGAGGTATTTCCCGTTTTTGGCAAAATCATCAGATCTCCCAGAAAATATGAAATCAACATAAGGACGATACCCAGCAATGTGGAATGTACGAAAGAAACATCATTGAAAACGGAAAGGATCACCCATACAAAAGGCAGGGTTAAAATCGCTTTTCTCAGCAGGGCCTGGCCATGATTTATGTTGTTGTCCATTTAAAAACGCCTCCTTCTGTATTATGGTGATGATTTATCCTTTTTTTATACACCCCTTTTTAATATTAAAAAGCCTTCCCGCAATGATTCACATACTATGGTGAAAAAGGGACGGAGGGATCCTATGCCGTATTGGATAGATGTATCGACGAAAACCCATAAGCTGAGGCTTTTTAAAGGGAGTAAATTGGTAAAAACTTATCCTGTTGCCATTGGAAAAATACTGACCCCGACACCGGCCGGAACGTATACGATTGTAAATAAACAGCCGCATCCGGGCGGGCCGTTCGGAGCGATGTGGATGGGGCTTTCGAAGCCTCACTATGGAATCCATGGTACGAATAACCCTTCATCTATCGGGAAAAATGTATCACACGGCTGTATCAGAATGTATAACCGCGATGTCTTGGAGCTGGCTTCCAAGGTGCCGGTCGGAACGAAGGTTGTGATTCATAAATGAAGGGGAATTGTAAACAATCTTGCTTTTCCTGGGCCATAAGCCCAGGCTTTCCTTCAAATATAAGGAAGAGTTGTCCCATATTCTATAAAAGAGAAGTAAGAAAGCTGGGGCGCTATGCCTTGAGATAGTGCCCCATAGATGCGCCGGTAATTTTTTTTGAAAGCTTAATCGTATATTTTGGTTAAAACATGGGTTTTGAACGCTACTACAGACATCGCTTCAATTTTCCCGCAATTCTATTTATAATGAAGATATTCTATAAAGTTGGGGTGAACTGGCTTGATAGACAAAAAGTTGATGAGGGAAATGTGGGAGGATTTTGTATATCGGGGACATCTCAACAAGTCAATAAAAACAGAAATTCAGGAGGCATGGCTCCGCTCCAGAAAATATGGCGTAAATCCGCATGTCCAAAGTGCAACGAAGATTCTGGATAGTGATGAATTGGCTGAGCTGCAGCAGCTTAATCACGAGCTAATTTGTATTTCGCTTCCCTTGATGGAGAATCTTTATTCCTTTGTGAAAGGGTCGGGGTTTCTTGTCATTCTTTGCGATGAAAAGGGTTACTTGATGAAGTCGATGGGCGATAAGGAAACGTTCGAATTGGCGAACAGGATAAAATTTATCGAAGGGGCATCGTGGAGTGAGGAGGCAATGGGGACGAATGCCATCGGAACATGCATCGCAATTGATGGACCCATCCAAGTGTGGGCCTCCGAGCATTATACGGAGGCTTGCCATCCTTGGACTTGTTCGGCGGCCCCCATTCATGATTCAGAAGGAGAAATCATCGGCATTTTAAATATGTCCGGTCCCGTGGAAAAGGTACACCCGCATACATTGGGGATGGTCGTATCAACAGCAGCAGCGATTGAAAAGCAATTGCAGATCATTGAAAAAACGCGGGGAAATGCGGTCATGAAAAGTCTGCTGGAGGCGACGACGGATACCCTTTCCGAAGGTATGATCATCATTGATACGGCCGGAAAAATTTTAAAAACGAATGAAATTTTACATCGAATTATCGGTAAAAAAGAGCATGAGCTTGCAGGCAGGGATATCTGTGAGGTTTTTGATAATCGATTTTTTCAGGAAATCACTGCTTCAAGGGCTAATGTCATGGATCAGGAAATCAAGTTGAAAATTTCCGGCAGCGAGCGGCAGGCCCGTGTGTTGATTACTTCAAAAGGAATTTTCCAGAATAAAAAGAAAATCGGGAAGCTGCTGACCATAAAAGAACTACATAAAGTAAGACAGATGATCAATCAGTTTTCCGGTAATCAGGCAAAAGTGACGTTTCAAGATATTATAGGTCAGAATGAAAAAATCAGGAAAGTTCAGCTGGAAGCCATTGCTGCGGCCAGGTCCGATTCGAATGTTTTGTTGACCGGGGAAAGCGGGACAGGAAAGGACATTTTCGCACAGGCGATCCATAATGAAAGCGACCGGAGAAATAAGCCATCAACTGTGGCGGAATTCCGCGGGATCTGCTGGGCAGCGAGCTATTCGGCTATGAAGATGGAGCTTTTACCGGGGCAAGGCGCGGCGGGACACCGGGGAAGTTCGAATTGGCCGAAGGGGGAACGATTTTTCTGGATGAAATTGGTGAAATGTCACTGGAAATGCAGGTCCTGCTCTTAAGGGTCCTGCAAGATAAAGAGGTTGTGAGAATCGGAGGCTACAAAGTCGTTCCTGTAGATGTCAGGATCATAGCAGCCACGAATAAAAATTTGCACAAAGAGGTCGTGAAAGGGAATTTCCGGGAAGATTTGTTTTTTAGGCTGAACGTTATCCCGGTAACTCTTCCGCCGTTAAGGGAGCGGCGGGACGACATCCCCCGTCTTGCGGAATATTTTATTGAAAAATTGGCCACGCGTATCGGCAAATCCTATTCTGAGGCGGATCCTCAGTTTTTCGAGGCTCTCCAACGATATGACTGGCCTGGAAATGTTCGCGAGCTGCAGAATATATTGGAAAGAGCGATTGTAAAGGGGAATGGCTGGAAGCTAGGGCCGGAAGAATTGCCGGCGGAATTGTTCGGCAATTTTTGTGCAGTCGTCAAGGAAGATCTTCCAATGAAAGATGAAATCAAAAAGCAGGCATTGGTCCGATCGATAGATCTATGTGATGGAAACTACAGTCGGGCAGCACGGCATCTGGGTATATCACGCAGTACGCTGTACCGGCAAATAGAAAAATATGGAATAAGATAGATAGGAAGGGCTCTTATGACAGGGAACATCGGCGTTGGCAGTCGGTCGGTATAACGGGATATCGCCCTGATAATCAAAACTGCAAAATGAAATGAAAATTTCGCATGTTCAATTGGAAATTCACGATCAATAATTTTCGAAGCTTCGCGTTTATGCGAAGCTTCTGCTGTTGCATGACTGTCCCATTTTGGCACAGGTGTCCCGCTATCTGCTCGACACCCTGTCCCGAAATGGGACATATTTTTTATCGAATGTTGAAATCAGCGGCTTAAAACTTGGAATAAAACTTGCTTCTACAATTATAGACTTTTTTAAAAAAGGGAGGAGCAAACATGACAATACCTTTGGACAAGTTGAAGTGGATGTATGAAATGATGGCGAAGAGCCGCTACTACGAGGATCAAATGGCTGAAGTGTATATGGAAGGGAAGGCTCCTGTTTTCAATATAGGGGCGGGGACGGTTCCGGGCGAGATGCATTTGTCGACGGGACAGGAGCCTGCCGCGGTGATTTGTGCTCATCTGACAAAGGATGACACGGTGACCTCTCCGCACCGGCCGCATCATCATGCAATTGCAAAAGGCGTCGATTTGAACCGGATGACGGCTGAAATCTTCGGAAAGGAAACGGGCCTTTCGAAAGGCAAAGGCGGGCACATGCATTTGTTTGATCCGAACGTAAAGTTTTCATGCAGCGGGATTGTCGGTGCGGGGATTCCGCAGGCTGCAGGGGCTGCGCTTGCTGCAAAGATGAAAGGGCAAGACTGGGTAGCAGTCGCTTTTCTTGGTGAAGGCGCGGCGAATTCGGGGGCTTTTCACGAAACGCTTAACATGGCGGCGCTTTGGAAATTGCCGTTGATTTTGGTTGTTGAAGATAATGCCTATGGAATTTCCGTTCCGAAAAAAGCTTCAACGGCCATCGAGTCTAACGATCTTAGGGCGCCTGCCTACGGAATTGAAGGCGCCTACGTAAAAGATAATGACCCGGTTGAGATGTATAAGGTGTCGGAAGAAGCGGTAAAAAGAGCCCGCAATGGCGAGGGGCCGACCATCATTGAAATTGAGACGTTCCGCTATCTGGGCCACTTCCAGGGAGATCCGGAATTATACCGTGAAAAAGAGGAAGTGCCTGCACTGAGGGAAAGAGACCCGATTTTAAGAATAAGAAAGCTTCTGATCGATGAATATGGGTTGGATGAAGCCGAGATGGAGGAAATGGAGTCCAAAGTGAAGGCGGAAGTCGATGAGGCGTACAACTTTGCAAGAGAAAGCGAATTTCCGAAACCGGAAGCTGCGCTTGCGGATATGTTTAATTAAACCCAATTCTACAAAAATCAGGGAGTGCCGCAGGCGCCCGCAGAAAGGAGAAAAATCGATGGAAACGACGAAGAAAAGATTGTTGACCGGAAATAAAGCTATGGCTGAAGCAATCGCTTTGGAAATGGAAAACAATAAGGATGTTTTTGTTCTTGGGGAGGACGTCGGTAAATACGGAGGAATTTTTGGATCGACCGAGGGTCTTATCGACAGATTCGGAGCCGGGCGCGTTATGGATACGCCGATTTCGGAAACGGCCATCATTGGAGCGGCCATCGGTGCGGCGGCAGAAGGCATGCGCCCCATTGCGGAACTGATGTTTGTCGATTTTTTCGGCGTGTGCATGGACCAGATTTACAACCATATGGCGAAAATCCAGTATATGTCCGGAGGCAGCGTCAAACTGCCGATGGTGCTGATGACCGCGGTTGGTGGCGGGTATAATGATGCGGCGCAGCACTCGCAGACATTATATGCCACTTTCGCGCATATGCCCGGATTGAAGGTGGTGGCTCCATCAACCCCATATGACTTAAAAGGCATGATGACTTCGGCCATCCGCGATGACAATCCCGTATTTTTCATGTTCCACAAATCACTCCAGGGACTGGGCTGGATGGATCAACTGGATGAGTCCGTCGGTCATGTGCCACAGGATGCCTATACTGTACCGCTTAACAAAGCGAAGGTCGTTCGCGAAGGCAGGGACGTAACGATCGTCGGCGTCCAAATGATGACGCATTATGCTGTTCAGGCGGCTGAAAAATTGGCCAAGGAAGGCATTGAAGCGGAAGTTATTGACATGCGGTCTTTGAAACCAATTGACAAAGATACAATCATCGAATCTGTTAAAAAGACTCATCGCCTCATTGTCGTTGATGAAGACTATCTCTCTTACGGCATGACGGCTGAAATTTCAGCGATCATCGCAGAAGAAGCCCTGTATGAACTGGAGGAGCCGGTCCGAAGACTTGCCATTCCGGATGTGCCGATTCCATACAGCGACCCGCTGGAGGATTTTGTCATTCCCGGTCCGGACTCTATTTTTAAAAAGGTAAAAGAATTAATGGAAACCTATTGATTGCATCTGAGGGAGTGAAATGCATGTTTGAAGTGAAAATGCCAAGAACATCTGATGAAATAGAGGAAAGCCTCATCGTCTTTTGGCATGTTGAAGAAGGAGATTCCGTGGAAGAAGGGGACGTGCTCGTCGAGGTGCAAACAGAAAAAGCCGTCTTTGAAATAGAAGCGGAGGCGGAAGGGACGGTCCGTGAAATTTTAGTCAAAAGAGGGAATCCGCCAAAGTGGGAGAAGTTCTTGCGAAAATTGAAACGGAAACCCTGAACAGTTCTAAAGAAATAGACCACAAGGCCGATAATAAAATTGACGAGGAAAAGATTTCTGAAACTTCATTTGTCAGAATTTCTCCAAGACTGAGAAAGCTCGCAAAGGATCTAAATGTGAATCTGGCTGATGTGAAAGGTACAGGGAAAGACGGAGCCATCATTGAAGAAGACATCAAAAATGCAGCTGTAGGAGTGGAAGAACAGGCAGCAAAAGAGATGTCCGGCATTCGCAAAACGATCGCATCCAGAATGATGACAAGCCTGCATGAATCTGCACAGCTGACCCTGACCTCGTGGGTGGATGTGACGGAGCTGGGAAAAAGGCGGAAGGAAACCGGGTCAAACGTGAGTTGGAACAGTCTTATTTCCTATGCGGCCGTCAAAGCGCTTGAGCAGCATCCTGCCATCAATGCCCATGTCCAGGGAGAGAAGGTCATCCGGCATAAAAAAGTTCATTTGGGCATGGCGGTGGATACAGAGGAAGGGTTATATGTACCGGTTCTTGAAGATGCCGGCCATTTGTCACTCACACAACTGGATAAAGAATTGAAAGAACTTGTGAAAAAAGTAATTTCCAAAAATTTGTCGGATGTAGCCTTGAAAGGGAGTACTTTCACAGTGACTAATCTAGGGAATTTCGGGATAGAGTTTTTCACGCCGATCATCAATCCACCGGAGGCCGGTATACTTGGTGTCGGTAAAATTGAGCCCTATCTGGTTTTGGAACAAGGAGAAGTTGTACAAAAAGAGCGGATTCCGCTCAGCCTGACGTTCGATCACCGGGCGGTTGACGGAGCGCCCGCAGCTAAATTTTTGCAGGCTATTGCCGATCAATGCCAGTCGCTTGTGGGAGAATTTTAAAGGGATGCGAAGAAGCTGACAGGCTTTCATCAGCTTCTTCAAATCTGATTCGCAAGTATCGATTACATCTTTGAAATTAGGAGTGCATTTATGTGAATGAGGTTTACTTATCCGCTGACAAAGGCGGCATGCCCGCCTTGCACCAAGTTTCTGCTGAAGAAAATTATACATACGATTGGGAGGGCTTGTACAAAAATTGGAACTGTTTGTTCGTCAATCTGAAATGGCTGTCTGAAAACTGGGAGTCTCATTATGGGAACAGATTTGAGAGAGAGGATGCTATATATCCGAGTTCTGTAAGAGAAGAAACTTAGCTTAATCGCAATTTCTTCTTTTTTTGTTTGAAATAGAAGTAATTATCAAAATAATTTGACTAATGGTGATTATCGTCTTATACTGGATGGGCATACATTATTTTCACCCGAAGAGTTTTACATAAATCGATGAGGGAGGAAGTAGTAAGATGCCAAAAACATTGTTTAAGCTGGATTTGAGCAAAACGATGGAGGAGCAGGCCCATCCGGGGCATAACAGGTGGCACCCCGATATACCTGCAGCATTTGCGGTGGATCCCGGAACGGCGTTCCGGATGGACTGCAAGGAGTGGACGGATGGACAGATTAAAAACAACGATGACCCGGAAGATATCCGGGAAGTGAATCTGGAACGCGTCCATGTGTTGAGCGGACCGGTCTATGTCAATGGCGCCGAGCCGGGGGATTTATTGGTAGTTGATATATTGGATGTTGGTGTCCATCAGGGCTATGAATGGGGATTCAACGGAATCTTTGCGAAGGAAAATGGCGGAAGCTTCCTTGTTGACCATTATCCCGAAGCGCAGAAGTCCATTTGGGACTTTGAAGGGATCTACACGACATCACGCCACGTTCCGGGGGTGAAATTCGCAGGGATTGTCCACCCGGGCCTGATTGGTGTGGCCCCGTCTATGGAACTTTTACAAGAATGGAATAAGAGAGAGGAAGAATTGAGGGCGACGAACCCAGAAAGGACTCCTCCGCTCGCGAATTTGCCGACGCCTGAAAGTGCGGTGCTTGGCACACTGAAGGGCGCCGATTTTGACAGGGTGGCTGCTGAAGGAGCCAGAACGGTCCCTCCGAGGGAAAACGGCGGAAACTGTGACATTAAGAATCTATCAAAAGGCTCAAGAATCTTCTTCCCGGTATTTGTGGATGGAGCGAAATTATCGGTGGGAGACCTTCACTTCTCGCAAGGCGATGGAGAAATCACATTTTGCGGCGGTATCGAGATGTCCGGATGGATCGACTTGAAGGTCGATGTCATCAAAGGCGGAATGGCAAAATACATGATCAAGGATAACCCGATGTTCAAGCCGGGACCGGTAGATCCTTTGTATTCGGACTTCCTCGTATTTGAGGGAGTATCTGTGGACGAAAAAGATGGAAAGCAGCATTACTTAGATGCGAACACGGCTTTCCGCAGGGCATGCCTCAATGCGATTGAATATTTAAAAACACAAGGGTATACAGGAGAGCAGGCATACATGCTGTTGAGCTCTGCGCCGGTTGAGGGACGGGTTGCCGGAATCGTAGATATTCCGAACGCCTGCTGTACAGTTGCGATTCCTACTCAGATTTTTGATAAAGATATTACACCGAAATTAAAGTAAACGGATAAAAAAGGGGGGATATCTTGCCAAGTTATACTTTTCGCTGTGATGACTGCGGAGAATTCACCTTGTTTTTCAGGTCGATGGAGAAAAACTTGGGGAGTGCCGAATGCCCGACGTGCAGCGCAGATTCAAAGCGGGTATTTTTACCGCCCAATTTGTATTCCATGCCGCATGCACTCAGGTCGAGAATTGAAAAGGGGATGGAGCCGCGGCGCATGACCCGCGAAGAATTGGGCACAAGAAGACTTCCTAAAAGCAGGTCTGCCGTGGCGAACCGCCCGTGGCAGGCGTGAGAAAAGATCCCGTTCCACATGGAGCGGGATCTTTGAATCTTTTTATGGGTCTCTTCTTATTTCAGAAGGAGGTGCATGGGAGAAACCATATCACGTGCCGCGGAGGATCGATACAAAAGGATTATTTGGCCTTCCTTATTTCCCCCTTGCCTGATCTAGCAAACTAATCACCTTTCCGAATGCCCAGCATACGATAGCTGAAAAACAGGGAGGAATTTTTATGGATTTTACCATTGATCAAAAGTTGGAAAAAGACATCTCCAAAGCGGTCAACGGTGAATACAGCGCTATAGCCTGTTATGGAAAGTTGATAGAGATGGCACCTTCAGAGAGGGAAAAAAAGATCATACGGGAGATCCGGAATGATGAAATCCGCCATTTTCATCATATTTCAGCTATTTATATGCTTGTGATGAACATGCAGCCAGAACCAAGAATTGTTGGAAAGTGTCCAAACCATTTTACGGATGGTTTAAAATTCGCATTTGAAGATGAACAGGAGACGGTCGATTTTTATCACGAAATTGCCGATAAGGCGCAGCATCATTATATTCGGCATCTGTTTCGACGGGCAGCCGCAGATGAACAGAACCACGCCGTCTGGTTTTTGTCGATGATGTGATGAAGAGCTGTTTTCGTGCCCTTGGGGACTGGTGAAAATGAACAAACAGTGACTGCCTCGCGTGAAAAATTTGTAAAACGAAAGACACGTCTCCCTTTCAATCTACATTATTAGAGAAAGGAGATGCCCCTTGACTGTGGAATATTATTATGAGGACAACCAAATCCGGGGAGGGGCGACGATGGAAAATATGTTGTATACTTCTGGAGCAGCCAAGGAGCTGGGATTAGGGGTCAGTACCCTCAGGAATTATGCAGTTGTGTTGGAATCCAAAGGATACTATTTTGAGCGCGGCCCGAATAATGGACGGATTTTCAGAGAGAAGGATATTTCACAGATTCGGGAAATGGTTGAGAGAATGACGGAAGAAGGGATGACGGTGGATCAGGCGGCGGAACTAACTGCAGGCCAGTCGGGAAAAATGGAAGTGCCGGTGGCTGAACATAAGGAAAGAACGAGATTGGATATTGACAGGCTATGCGAAAAAATCACCCTGTTGGAGGAGCAGCAGACGAATTTGGCCGAGATCAACCGTCAGCTTGCTCTTCAAGTGGAACGGCTGACGGAAAAAATTGAAGAACGGGAACGGGATCAGCAGCTATTTGAAATGATGGAAAATGCGCGGAACCGGAAGAAAAGAAAGGGGATGTTCTTTTTAAGGCCTTTCACATTTTCGGACAAGAAATCAACAATTTGACATGTTTTTTTATTTGTACAGTTTCATATGAATCTGAAGGGGTACGTATAACTATAACTTTAAGGAGGTATTCCTCATGAGAGATTCAGATGGAACTAAGAAAAAGCTGGAAGGAACCTGGGACAAGGTTAAAGGCGGGGCCAAAGATGCATTCGGAAATGCTGTTGATAATGAAAGACTGCAGGCAGAGGGCAAATGGGATAAGGTAAAAGGTGAAGCGAAGAAAAAATATGGCGAAGCCAAAGGAAAACTTACGAACGACTGGCAGAAGGCTCGGTATTTCAATGCTGGGATGAATGCCGGTAGCATAGATTTAAAAAAGAAATCGGCCCTTGCATTTATTTTTTAAATATTATATTATTAATACAGAACGTGAGTTCGAAAGATGTAACCTTTGTCGTGATGAAACCCACGAAAGATAGGCATATCTCCTGTCGCAAGACAGTGGGTGCAAATGTCTATTGGTGTTGTATAGGTCAAACACCGGATGCGTACGTTAAGTTGTGAGAGCCGACTGCAAAGAGAGCCTCGAGTGAGTCCTCTCGTTCGACAGAACGATTTGTGCGCGAACGCCGTGTGGAAAAGCTCCAGTCCGCAGCCAGAACCTCATCCGGAAAGGGAAAAGCACAAAGTACACACGCGCCATTGCGACAAATCGCAATGGAACCGTGACCCTTTAGGGTCCGGGAACCTCCCCATTTCAATGGGGAGAGGTTTCAGTGATCGGGATTGATACTGGCAATCCAACTTGGCAGGCACTTCCAAGGGAAGGCCTGTTTTTTTGTAAAGTAAAGCATATAATCTAGGCTCATTTTTCTATTCAGAAAGATAAAGTTATGTCTAGATCCAGGCGCCTAACCATAGGGCTGAAGCATCGGGTACACGAGCTTTCCACTTTTTACATAAAATTTTCAAAAAAGAAGTTTATTGTAGGGAAGACTGGGAATATTGAACAAGAAAGTTTAAATTTTGGACACATATTTTTTATTTTTTTCTGAAAGCGATTCAAATCGGTTGAAAAGTGCGTTAAAATAAGTATAAGATGTCAAATCTTAAATGGGGTGGTCTTTTGCATAGAGATCATGAACAACTTGAAAAAATAATTGATAGTCTTGCTGAAATGGGAGTGAATATTTCAGTCACGAAATCCCGGCTGGAACTTTTCAGAATCCTTGACGAAGTACAGGCTGTCCCAGGGTATACCGAATACCATGTAGAATAAAAACGAAGCGGGCTGGTACATTGTACCGGCCCGCGTTGTTGTTTTACTTGCTTTCCGCTGTTTTCTTTCTGGTGAGAATCAGGCGGTAAATGATAAAAGCGATGACCGCAATTCCCCCGATACCCAGGGTCAGATAGGCAAAATTTTCTTCAATGAACGGCTTGGCTCTGACACCGAGGGCCGCAATGATGGCTGCCTCAAGGAAAAACCGCCCGCCTCTGCCCAAGATGGACCAAAAAACGAGAGTCCTGATTTTCACTTTGGAAATTCCCGAAAAAATGGTAAACACTTTGTATGGGACAGGCGTAAAGGCCGCTATTAATATCGCCATGGCGCCGTATCTTTCAAAGTAATATTCGACCTTATCAATTTTGTCCTCCTTGATAAAACGGAGCAAAATGGGCCTTCCCAGTTTTTTTCCGATGTACCATCCAAGCAGCGCCCCCAAAATGGAAGCCACAGTGGTATAAAAAGCATACAGCCAGACTTTGTCGGGTGAGGCGATCCCCATAGGAATCAACATGACCTCGGGAATGATCGGCGAAAAAGCGGAATCCGTAAAAGAAACAATGATAAGCCCCAGCACTCCATAGTCCATCAGCCAATTTTCAATAACTGCAAGCCATTCTGATATCATTCAAATATACTCCTTTTAGATGACGAATTGCTAAAAGAAGTATAGCATTATTCCATCAGCCCGTCAGCACAATTTGGCAGAACAAACAATGAAATATGTCTTTTTATAGTCAAACGAAAGGGGAAATGATTGTCGAAATAGATCATTTCCTCGGAAATAAAAGAAAAAGCTGTTTCTCACGGAGTCACTTCAATTTCGCTGATGTGGTTTCCTTCCATTGCTTTTACATGAAATTTGTACCCTTCATCTTCAATTGTGTCGCCCTGCTGCAAGTCATATTTTTGCGTCAGGAGCCAGCCGCCGATCGTATCGATGTCTTCGCAGCGAAGGTGGATGCCAAGTAAGTCATTTACTTCCTCAATCAACACTTTTGCATCCAGCAAGTAATGTTCATCACCCAATTTCCGAACAAGCGGTATTTCGTCGTCATCAAATTCATCCCGTATCTCGCCGACAATTTCTTCCAATATGTCCTCGGCTGTCACGATTCCTGCTGTACCTCCGTATTCATCGAAAAGCACAGCCATATGATTTCTTTCCTTTTGCATTTTTACCAGAAGCCGCTGAATGGGCATTGTCTCAATCACACTGATGACGGGCATGACGTAATCTGCGATCGGCTGGGATCCTTTGCAATTTCCCTCGATGCAATCCGTTAAAAATTCCTTTATATTGACTACGCCCAGTATTTTATCCTTGTCCCCCTCTTCTGTTACCGGATAGCGGGTCAGGCGTGTTTCTTTCACCGTGGTCATGATTTCGTCGATGGAAGCCGACTTGTCAATTGTCACGACTTCCGTTCTTGGCACCATGATTTCCTTTGCAATCCGATTGTCGAATTCAAAGATTTTATTGACATACCGGTATTCCGATTGGTTGATCTCACCGCTTTTTAAACTGTCCGATAAAATAATGCGAAGTTCCTCCTCGGAATGGGCAACTTCGCTCTCTGATGTAGGCTGGACTCCAAATATCTTTGTAACCATACGGGCGGTCCTGTTCAGCAGCCATACGAAAGGAAAAAGAATTTTATAAAACCAGACAAGCGGTGTCGAAACAGCGAGAGCGATCGCTTCCGGTTTGAATATTGCCAGGTTTTTAGGCACGAGTTCACCGAGGATCACACTGACGAATGTAATCGTAATAAACGCTATTAAAAACGATAGGATCCCTGCAACTGATCCGGGAACATCAAACCTTTCAAACAAAGGCGTCAAAATTACCTGGACCGTCGGTTCACCGAGCCACCCGAGTCCAAGCGATGCAACAGTAATTCCCAGCTGGGTGGCAGACAGGTAACCATCTAAATTTGAAATGATACGTTTGGCAACAGGGGCCTTTTTGTTGCCTTCCGCAATCAGCTGGTCCAGGCGGGAACTACGTATTTTTACAATCGCGAATTCGGATGCAACAAAAAACGCTGTGATTCCTATAAGGAAAAATACGAGAAATAGTTTCAGGCCGAACAATGGAGCGCCTCGCTCCGGTATCTCCGCAGCAAGGCTTCACCTCCCTCTGTTTGATAAAATTGTTTCGATTATTGTGGGGCTTTGCCCCATTGTGTGATCTTCAGGGTCATCGTGCGAAACCGGCTTTTAATTGTACGGACTCCTTTTGGAGTATTTCTCCAATTTACTATGTGTCTTTCTTTGTCCAGCTTCAGGCGCCATCGGCGCAAGGATAAAGCCAATCGCTGCTGAAGGCAAACTACGCCTTCTTCAGTGCTCGTCTAGCTTTGCGCCGATAAGCTGGCACTCTCCGCCTTTCCTTATCCTTATCCTTTATCTCGTCGGAGGCACTCCAGTCTGTACGTCGATGGGCAAGGCGCTTGCGCTTTTCTTATTTCATACTTTACCCATTATCAGGCTGCTTTTATCATTATTTAAGTGAGCTTTCCGAGAAAATGGGTAGCGATGGAAAAGTAAGTCACCAGGGAAAATATATCATTGACTGTTGTAATCAGCGGACCTGACGCAACCGCCGGGTCCATTTTCAATTTATATAAAATAAGCGGAATGATTGTTCCTGCGAATGTTCCAATGATCAAAGTGAGCAGTAATGAGCCCCCGACAACAATTCCGAGGTATAAATTGTGCTGCCAGACAAATGCGATGACGGCAATAAGCAGACCGCATGTAACGCCTATTAATAGGCTGACACGGAACTCCCGCCAAAGAAGTTTAAGCGCTGTTTTTATATCTACTTCCCTTTCTGCCAATCCGCGTACAACAACTGCCAGCGATTGTGTGCCGGTGTTCCCGGTCATTCCGGCTATCAGCGGCATGAAAAAGGCAAGAGCCACCACCTGCTCCAGCGTCTCTTCGAACCTTGAGATGATACTTCCTGATACAAGGCCGATAAACAGGAGGGCAATAAGCCATGGCAGCCTTCGGATAGCTGCGGGGGCCGGCTTTGTATCAAAGTCGATTTCTTCGTTCATAGCGGAAATTTTACTGATATCTTCGCCAGCCTCGTGGATAATCGTCGTTAACATGTCATCAAAGGTGATGACTCCTACAAGGACTTCATCCTCGTTCACAACAGGGAGCGCTGTAAAATCGTATTTCTGAAGCAAGCGCACAATCTCACTTCTTTTCGACATGACATCGACAGAAATGATTTTTTCGACCATGACATTTATCACTTTTTCTTCGGGTTCAGTGATGATCAACTCCCTGTACGGGACTGTTCCCTCTAGCTGGCCCTCATCATTCACAACGTAGATATGATTGAGGCTTTCAGAGTATAGGGCAAGGGTTTTCAGTTTTTCAACAGCCTGTCCCACTGTAAAATGAGTATTGACTGAGACGTAGCGGTTGGTCATTAGACTTCCGGCTGTATTTTCCGGGTATTCGAGGATTTGCCGGACATATGTCGCCTCGGCTTCCTCCATCTCTTCCAAAAAAGATTCCACATCCGCTTTCGGATAATGGCGGAGCAGCCGTGTCAGGAAGTTAACATTCAATAACGCCAGGACACGGTTTGCTTTTTCTGGGCCAATTTTACTTAAAATTTCCAGTTGAAGTTTTATATTCACCCGCTGAATCAGACTTGCCAGGGTTGAGATGTTTAAATGTTCAAGCATGGCACCCCTATAGCGTTCAGGCAGGTTCTGGATGATGGAGGCCATCTTTTCCGGCCCGCAGTCTTCAAAAGTCTCATTTACTTGATCAAAGTCTTCTTTTTTAATATTGTCAATGATTTGCAGTGTCAGTTCCTTTTCTTTCTCTTTTGCCAGCACACCTATCACCTCTCTGCAAGTAGTAACGGCCGATTCGATCGATTTGTAGTGAATATGTAATTTAATTCACAACAATTATTTGTTATTATAGTAATATGCTATAGGTATATCGTATGACTATATTTGTGGAGGCCATCTCATTGAAGAATCAAGCAGCGGGGAGAAATATCATATACATACACATGAATCATACCGCCCGGTATATCTTGTCATCTGGTATTCAATTTCCCGATTTTATAAAAGGTATTCCTGATAAGCCGTCCAATCTTCTATTACTCAAACATAAATTCGAAGATGGCTATTACAATATGCATACCCGGCTGAGTTTCGCCACAAGCGAAAACGTTGAACAATTGCTTGAAGATGAGGTTTTCCGCTACGAAGAGTTTTGCTGGGTTGATTTTTCAGATGAGGAAGACTTGAACGAACTGACTGGCCAGGAACTGGCTGAACTGCTCTATTTGGGCCACATCAAATCACCTTTAAGACCTCCATTTTACAGAATACTTGGGAATCAATTTGTTTACTTGACGGAAGAAGACGGCCTATTCAATAAAATCTATTATAAAAAATGGGAACACTTCTTTTCCATGATCGGAGTGGTCATTTCACACAGGGTGAGCCCGGGAAGGGAAAGAACACTGTTCGGACGCCGAAAATACCGTCCAGCCCCTTTCGTTCCGGCAGAAATCATGCAGCTTCTGGGCGGACAAATGAGGGAAGGGGTCGTGTTTTCCTTTGATAAAACGGCGGGCGATCGTTTGAAAATCGAAGTGCCCATTTGGATTGTCGGCGATTTTATGGATATGGATGAAATGTATGAGGAGTATATGCAGTTAAGCAGGCTTGTACCCGATGGCAGACTGGTTCTGGACCGGAAGGCCGGAGAATGGAAGGTTTTGTTGGAGTAAATGCAGCTTCCTTTTTAGGGGGGCTGTATTTTTTTGTTGTTAGGAAATTATAAAATGCTCAGGTTGTTAGTAACTTATTTGTCACTTAGTGCTGCGTCCGGCTCCAGCGCCTATCGACTAGCAGACTTCACGCTTCTTCCTACGATAAGTCAACATCGCTCCGCTGCGCTGCGCGTGTTTCCTTTATCTCGTCAGAAGCGCTCCAGTCTGTACGTCGATAAACAGGCGCTTGCGCCTTTGTTCTGGAAAAGGTGTTTAAAGTTGCAAGGGGAAATAATCCTGGTTTCGTACGGTATGGTCTGGATTGCCGGGATATGATCCGGAATGGGAAGAATATGATCCGATTGCGCGGGATATGGTCCGGGATCAGGCGTGAATGATCCAACTCCGCGGGGTATGATCGAGAATTAGGGGAATGATCCGATTCCGCGGGTTAATAATCCGGAATCAAGGGCCCTCCAAATAGTAAGCCCCCTGAGAGGGGGCCTGATGTTTAAACTGCCACTTTTTCATCTTCCACTGAATCTTCGCGGCTGATTTTATCCATGATGGCCGTAATCGCGCCGTCACCTGTAACGTTACAGGCTGTACCGAAGCTGTCCTGGGTGATGTAAAGGGCGATCATTAAAGCGGTCATCGCAGGGCCAAAGCCAAGCATGGACTCCAATAATCCGATTGCTGCCATGACGGCTCCCCCCGGAACGCCTGGTGCAGCCACCATTGTAATGCCGAGCATCAAAATGAAAGGGAACATGATCGTAAATGCATAACTGTGCCCCTGCATAAACATGACGGCCATGGAACAGCTCACCAGTGTAATCGTGCTTCCGGACAAATGGATGGTTGCAAGCAATGGAATCGTAAAATCTGCAACCTTTTCCTTTTTCACAATATGCTTGGCCTGTCTTAGAGTGACAGGGATCGTTGCAGCGGACGACTGGGTTCCGAGCGCTGTAAAGTATGCCGGGCTCATTGTTTTCAACATCGAAAAAGGATTCTTTTTCTGTACGGAACCCGCAATTGTATATTGAATGACCAAATACGCGATATGAAGAATAATGATCATGGCAAAAACCTTAATGAATATGCTCAATATGGAACCCACTTGGCCGGCATTCGTCATGTTTGCAAAAATGCCGAAAATGTGGACGGGCAATAAAGGAATGATCACTTTTTCAATAACAAGATGAATGATGTCCCTGAAGTCGTTGGACAAATTCAAAAGCAGATCGCTTTTGACCGCTGCAATGCCTATCCCGATGACAAAGGATAAAAGCAGGGCAGACATGATGCCCATCAGCGGTTCCATTTCAATATCAAAATATGGTTTTAAAAGTGCTTCTTCCGGATTGGCAAATTCTTTTAGTGATTGGTTGGCCAAAATGGAAGGATAAAGTGCTTTTGCGGTGATATACGCAAGCAAGCCTGCTCCAATTGTAGAAATGTACGCGATGGCAGCAGTCCAGCCGAGCAGCTTTCCGGCACCTTTGCCAATGGCGCCGATTCCAGGAACGATAAAGCCGATAATCAGCAATGGGATGATGAAGCCGAGAAAGTTCCCGAATAGTCCGCTGAAAGTGGCAAAGACCCGGATCAAAGGACTTGGCGAAACCAGGCCAATTAAAATACCGAGCACAATCGCAAGAATAATGCGCGGCAATAAACCGAATTTCATGACATATGGACCTCCATAAAATTGTGATCGGCATCTTACATAGAAAAGAGCCGCCTGCTTTATTCTAGCATAACAAAAGAGCGGGTTCTTTATAATCTTGGAGTAAATAAATCTTGCGGGTTGAAACGCGTACATAAAGGTAGATATCTTCAGTAGGTGAAAAAAACCACGGATAACTGGAAACACCCGCGGATAACCGAAAATACCAGCGGATACAGTTTTTCCCGGCATTCCGCCCACCCATTCAACAGTTCACCCGCAGTGTCCAAGGTGCATACGATAAGACTGGGCGGGTGCTGGTTTTTCCTGGGCAAAACCTATTTAATCCCGGCCTTCGGAGAAGCGGTCCCAACCTGCCAAGCTGATTTCACTTTTCTTCTTTGTTTTATTGAAAATCATGTTAAAATTAGAAAGATGTCATGGGGATGGAGGATAATAAAATGAAATTGTGTTTGTTATACGGAGGCAAATCTGCTGAACATGAGGTTTCTTTGCAAACTGCTAAAGCGGTCATACATGCACTTGATAAAAATAAATTTGACATTTTTCCGATTTTCATTACAAAAGAGGGCAAGTGGGTCCAGGGACCGCAAATCACAGGCCCTGTTGAAGATGTAAAATATTTGCAGTTTCCAAGCGATCGGGAATCAGCCGCAAACGAGATCATGCCCTCTTCTCTGGATTCGGGCTTTGATATGGTATTTCCGCTTCTCCACGGCCCCAATGGGGAAGACGGGACGGTGCAGGGAATGCTTGAGCTTTTAAACATTCCCTATGTAGGAAACGGGGTACTGGCTTCTTCAGCCGGCATGGATAAAGTGGTCATGAAAAATATTTTTGCACAGGCTGGCTTGGATCAGGTAAAGTATGTTTCTTTTATCCGAAGCGCGTGGGAAGCTGACCATGAAGCGGCTTATAAGCAAGTGGAGGAAAAAATCGGCTATCCGAGCTTTGTGAAGCCTGCCAATCTCGGTTCCAGTGTCGGAATCAGCAAATGCGACAACCGCGAGGAACTTAAAGCGGCCTTTGAAGATGCTTTCCGATACGACAGGAAAATCATCATCGAAGAAGGCGTCATTGCAAGGGAAATTGAAGTCGGCATTTTGGGAAATGATGAACTGGCTTGCTCTGTACCCGGGGAAATCGTCCCGAAGAAGGAATTTTACGATTATGAGGCGAAATACGAAGACGGCTCTACAGAGCTTGTTATTCCCGCCGATATTTCGGAAGCAGTATACAATCAAATTCGCGAAATGGCTTTTACGGCATATAAATCACTGGATTGCTCAGGTTTGGCCCGGATGGACTTTTTCGTTAGTCCAGACGGCAGGGTGCTGATCAACGAGGTAAATACGATGCCGGGATTTACTCCATTCAGCATGTTCCCGCTCCTTTGGAAAAATACGGGCGTTCCATATCCTCAGCTGATTGAACGTCTTGTCGAGCTTGGAAGGCAGCGCTACGAAGAAAAACAAAAAATCATCCACAGTTTTTAAAAAGAAGGGATCACGATGATTCAAAGGACAATTGGCCAAATAGCCAATATGATTAAAATAGAGAATGATGTAAAAAAATATTTTGATGTGCTTGTAAAAGGCGTATCGATTGATTCGCGAAAAATTTCGCCGGGAAATTTGTTCATTCCTTTTAAAGGGGAGCAGACTGACGGCCACAAGTACGCGGAAAAAGCGCTCGATCAAGGGGCTGCGGCTGTTTTCTGGCAGGAGGATGTTCCGAACCCGCCAACAAACGGCCCGGTTCTCATCGTCAAGGATACGCTGCTTGCCTTGCAGGAGCTGGCGAAAGCATACCGCGATGAATTATCGGTCAAAGTGGTTGGAATTACCGGCAGCAATGGAAAAACGACGACGAAAGACATAACAGCGGCTGTACTGGGCGAAACGTACCGCGTCCAAAAGACGGAAGGAAATTTCAATAACCATATCGGGCTTCCGCTGACGCTTTTGGCACTGGAAGAAACAACTGAGATTGCCATCCTGGAAATGGGGATGAGCAGCAAGGGAGAAATTTCCCTTCTCACCAAAATGGCCCGGCCTGATGCGGCGATCATTACAAATATCGGGGAAGCCCATTTGCTTGACCTTGGTTCCCGTAAAGAAATCGCCGCTGCCAAGTTTGAAATCACCGAAGGGCTGGCACCGGACGGCCTTTTCGTTTTTCCGGGGAACGAACCGCTTTTACAGGAAAAAGTTGCTTCGCTTAAAAATGTCCGTCTGGCGACATTTGGAGATTCCCCGGGTAATGACGCCTATCCGCACGAATTGACATTGGAAGAAAGAGGCAGCACTTTTACAGCATCCATTTTTCCAAAAAAGCCGTTATTTTTGCCGATTGCAGGGAAGCATAATGTCATGAATACACTGGCAGCATTGCTTGTTGCAAAGGAATTTTCTGTGCCGGTGAGTGATGTGGAAAGTGGATTAAATTCCGTAAAACTGTCTACGATGAGAATGGAATGGCGCAAAGGAATCAAGGGGACAACCATTCTCAACGATTCGTACAATTCAAGCCCGACGGCACTTCGCGCCGTGATTGAAATGCTTGAAAGCATGGACGGCAGCAAGGAAAAGATTGCAGTGCTCGGGGACATGCTTGAGCTTGGCGACAAGGAAAAAGAATACCACGAACAAATCGGGGAGGAGATCGATCCGGCCAAAATAAAGTATGTTTATACATATGGCGATCTTGGGAAATGGATAGCAAGGGGTGCTGAAAAAAATTTCCCGGCCGGGTATGTACTTTCATTCCGGGATCAGGATGAATTGGTCCATTCTTTAAAAGAAAAACTTTCCGGCGGCGAACTGATTGTTGTCAAGGCATCGCGCGGCATGAAGATGGAAAAAGTGGTTGAAGCGCTATCCGCAGCGGAATAGCATCAATTTTTGCGGGGCGGGAAACACCGCCCCGGCATTCAGGTGCCGTTACCTCCCGCCTGAACTTTTTAATATGGTTGAGATGGGAGATAGCGGCACCTTTTTGGAATGGAAATGAAACATGTCTAGCTCCAGCGCCTATCGACTAGCAGACTTCGCGTCTCCTCCTACGATAAGTCAACATCGGCTCCTCCGTCGCCGTGTTTCCTTTATCTCGTCGGAGCCACTCCAGTCTGTACGTCGATGAACAGGCGCTTACGCTTTTCCTGTTTGTCACCACCAAATTTTAATGATAGAATTATCAACATCGTTTATAGTTTTGCGAGAAGTGGGGCATTTGCCTCAACTTGAAGTTTTAAAGGAGATTGAGAAGCATTGACGAAGTTTTCAGATTTAAATTTGAGTCAGTCTATTTTAAAAGCTGTGAATAGAATGGGCTTTGAAGAAGCTACACCGATACAGGCAAAAACGATTCCGCTCAGCATGGAAGGGAAGGATTTGATCGGCCAGGCCCAGACCGGTACCGGAAAGACAGCGGCTTTCGGTATTCCTTTGATTGAAAAAATTGATCCAAGGGATCACAGCGTACAAGGAATCATCATTGCGCCTACGCGTGAACTGGCTATCCAGGTTTCAGAGGAACTGTACAAAATTGCGATCGACAGCCGGGTCCGCGTGCTTGCGGTCTATGGAGGTTCCGATATCCAGCGTCAGATCAGGGCATTGAAAAAAGGTCCGCAAATTGTTGTCGGAACTCCGGGACGTGTCCTTGATCACATCCAGCGCCGGACTTTGAAGCTGGGCAATGTTCATACGGTCATCCTAGATGAAGCGGATGAGATGCTGAACATGGGTTTTATCGAGGATATCGAGGCGATTTTAGAAACTGTTCCTGAGGAAAGGCAGACATTGCTTTTCTCAGCAACAATGCCGGAACCGATCCGCCGGATTGGCGAGCGTTTCATGAAGTCACCTGAACTTGTAAAAGTACAGGCAAGGGAAATGACGGTTCCGTTAATCGAGCAATATTTTATTAAAGTCCCTGAAAGGGAAAAATTCGATGTCCTCTCAAGGCTGATCGATGTGCAGTCGCCGGAGCTCGCCATCGTGTTTGGCCGGACCAAGCGCCGTGTAGACGAGCTGTCCAACGCTTTGACCGTCCGTGGATATACAGCTGAAGGCATCCATGGAGATTTGAGCCAGGCGAAGCGCCTGTCCGTTTTACGGAAGTTCAAAGAAGGGAAAGTGGACGTGCTTGTCGCAACTGACGTCGCTGCGCGCGGATTGGACATCTCTGGTGTGACCCACGTGTACAACTACGATATCCCCCAGGATCCGGAAAGCTATGTACACCGCATCGGACGTACGGGACGTGCAGGAAAAGAAGGAATCGCCGTCACATTTGTCAGCCCGAGGGAAATGGGCTATCTCCGAATCGTTGAACAGACAACGAAAAAGCGGATGAATCCTATGCGCCCGCCTACCTGGGATGAAGCGCTCGAAGGCCAGCAGCGCCTGACAATGGAAAAATTGAACGAAACCATCGAAGAGGGCAACCTGGATGAATACAGGGCCACAGCGGTTGACCTGCTGAACGAACATGATGCTGTCGAAGTCATTGCTGCGGCATTAAAAATCATCACAAAAGAACCGGACAAAACACCTGTCCATATTACGGAGGAAAAGCCGCTGCCTTCCAAGCGGGATCACTTCCACGGCGGACGGGGAAGAAGGGGCAAGCCCGGCCAGTCCTCTTATAAGGGACACCGGAAATCCCAGCGCCGTTCCGGAAATCGGAGACCTTAACGGGAAGAGCTGCCGTCTTAAAAAACAATCGGAGATATCCGGTTGTTTTTTTGTTAGAATATGGGGGGTGGAGAGTAAATCCGTAAAGTTAAGAGTAACTCCAGAAAGTTGAGAGTAAATCCAGAAACCGGAAAATAAATCCCAAAGGAGTAAATCTCAACAGGGGAAAATTCCGGAATTCACCGGTGAAATCCGGATACAAAAGCAAAAGGGCAGCAGGGATATTGTAATTCAGAAAAGAGGAGATTCAATGGAGATCAGACCACCGTCACGGCGGATTTCGCAGCGCGGCTTAAAGGTATGGCGCATCATGGGAGTACTTAACTCCCTGATATTATGGGGTGTAGTTGTTATTTTAGGGGTGCTGACGCATTTTTTTGATTGGCCGCTCTGGATCACCGCCGCTGGTGCCGGGCTTGTACTTATCCTTACGATTTTGAACATTTTTATCATTCCTTCCATCCGGTGGAAACGCTGGCGCTATGAGGTGACTGAACATGAACTCGAGCTTCAGCATGGGGTTTTTTTCATCCACCGGACATTAGTTCCAATGGTTAGGGTCCAGCATGTCGATACTTCCCAGGGGCCGATTTTGAAAAAATATGATCTGGCCACGGTTTCGATTTCAACTGCGGCCACGGTTCATGAAATCCCCGCGGTCGATATTCACGAAGCGGAGGAGCTTCGCCGCTCGATTTCCGCTTTGGCAAGGGTGGCTGAAGACGATGTTTGAACCGAAACGGCTGCACCCGGTTACTGTTCTGTATGATTTCGTCCTTTCACTGAAAGAGCTCATTATTCCATTCATTTTTCTCTTTATTTTTGGAAAAAATCAGATTGAACTGGACGGGCCTTTCTTAAGCATGCTTCCGCAGCTCCTATTTCTGCTTTTCGTCTTTTTCCTGATTGGATCGATGATCGTTAAGTGGTTACGATTTACATACAGGGTTGAGGATAATGAACTCAGGATTGAGCAGGGGCTGTTTGTGAAGAAAAAAAGATATATTCCTTTTGACCGGATCCAAAGTCTCGATCTGTCGGAGAGCATCATCCATCGTCCGCTCGGCCTTGTAAAAGTGAAGGTGGAAACGGCCGGTTCGGGCGGAAACAAGGCGGAGGCGGAGCTGACCGCCATCAAAAAAGAAGACGCTACGGCTCTGCAGAAAATCATTGCCGATGCCAAAAATAAGATCCCGGATGATGTTGAGGAGGCAGCGGAAATCCGCCCGCAAGAGGATATTATTTATAAAATTACTGCGCGGCAGCTTTTATTTCTCGCATCTACGTCGGGAAGGGCAGGCGTTGTCATTTCGGCATTCCTTGCATTCATTTTTCAATTTGAAGACTTTATTCCTTATGAAAAATTGTTCAGCGAAATGCAGCAGCTGATTAAATTTGGGGTTGTGTTTATTTCCGCAATTGTTTTTCTCGCCCTTTTCATCGCCTGGCTGCTGTCGGTTGCCATCGCCTTTTTAAAATACAATGAATTTACAGTAAGAAAAGTCAAAGATGAATTGATCATTACGCGAGGATTGCTCGAGAAAAGGACAACGACTGTTCCGTTGCATAGGATACAGGCGTTGACGATCACGGAAAGCCCGATTCGGCAGCCATTTGGATTCGCAAGTGTATCTCTGGAGAGTGCAGGCGGCTCGTCCACGGATTTGGAAAATTCCTCAATGGTCCTTCTTCCAGTTGTGAAGCGGGATGAAATTCCGGGTATATTGGGAGAGTATTTGACAGATTATGAGTTTGAAGCTGATTTAAAGGCGGCTCCCGGCCGTGCGATGCGGCGCTATATGTTTGTAAAATCCATCATCGCCCTAATAATTACGGGCATACTCACCGGCTTTTTCTGGCCGTATGGTTTATTCGGAGCGATATTAATTCCAATAGCTTTTTTATGGGGATATGCCCAGTATAAATCCGCAGGCTGGAATATTAGCGATTCCCAATTGACAATGCGGTACAGGACAATCGAACAGCATACAATGATCATGAGGAAAAATCGAATCCAGTCTATGCAAGCAAGTGTCAGTTGGTTTCAAAAACGTGCTGATCTGGCTGCTGTGAGTGCATCGGTAAAATCGGGCGAAGGATCCCGTGAGGCGGAAATCCCCCATTTAGATCAAAGGGATGTATTGGAAATTTATGGCTGGTACAGCCATCGGGAGCGGACTACAGAAATCGGATAGGCCGCACTTTTATTAAAATAGCCCCGATTATAAAGCCTGCGATCATGCCGAAAATATGGCCTGTGATATTAACGTTTGCCTGGAAAAACGTCATGATCACACTCAGCGCCGCTATCGGCAAAATCACTTGCTTTCCTTGCTGCGGCATCGCTTCTTTTTTTAAAAAAGTGATGGCCAAATAGATTCCGAACAAGCCGAAGATCGCGCCGCTAGCTCCGATATGCGTGTAATAGGGCGGCTTCAAAATAAGTGTGGCAATGTTGGCAGCAATCCCGCATGCAAGATAAACAAAAATAAACTGAAGTTTTCCAAGTGCACGTTCAAGTGCCGGACCGAATAATACAAGTGAGAATGAATTGAACAGCAGATGCGAAAAAGCGATATGGACAAAAACCGGCGTCACCAACCGCCAATATTCCCCCATTTGGACCAATATGTTGACGCCGGCCAGTTTTTCAAAAATGAGCTGCTGCGGAAAGATCGGCAGGCGCATAGCAAGGAAAATGACGATATGGATGACTACGAGAGCCGTGATCACAGGGTACAGGCGAATGAATTGCCGGAAGGATTCCGTTCGGACAAACATGGGATGATCTCCTTTCTGTTTGAGACTCCTATCATTATATTATAGCCGGAGATGAAAAGTAGAAGGGATGGGCTGCGATGATTTCGGGAATTGGGCTGGATCTCGTTGAAATAGAAAGAATTGAAAAATTGAGAGGGCGCCAAGAACGCTTTGCCGAACGGGTTTTGTCGGCAGCGGAACTTCAGCATTATGAAAACTTGCCGGATAAAAGAAAAACAGAATTCCTGGCAGGAAGATTTGCGGCGAAAGAGGCATTCGCCAAGGCGCTTGGAACAGGGATCGGGGCGGAGCTTTCCTTTCAGGATATTGAAATTGATGCGGACGAGAGGGGAAAGCCGCATATTGTCCATCCTGTGGGCCAAAGGAAAAAAATACACTTATCCATCACACATACGAGGGCATATGCCGCCGCGCAGGTGGTCATTGAAGAGGGGCAGTGATTGCGCCTCTTTTTTATCGTACGTTTGTATAAAATTTTGTCCTTGTTTCCTTATCTCGTCAAAGGAACTCAAGCATGTACGTCATTTTAAACAGGTGTTTCCAATATTATTTCAAATGATTCTAACACCTCTGCATTGCCCATCAGAGGTGTCACGAATCCGCTCGAATAGTGCCCGTTTTCGGTCCAATGCCCGCGCAGGCGAAAAATGGCGTTCCCCGGTCACTGGGGTGCGAGTCCAATGCCCGCGCAGGCGAAAAATGGCGCCCCCCGGTCACTGGGGTACGAGTCCAATGCCCGCGCAGGCGAAAAATGGCGTTCCCCGGTCACTGGGGTGCGAGTCCAATGCCCG
>NZ_VEKZ01000015.1:0-7973 GCF_007681465.1 Siminovitchia fortis | reverse complement strand
CGCGCAGGCGAAAAAGAGCGCCCCCCGGTCACTGGAGCGCGAGTCCAATGCCCGCGCAGGCGAAAAAGAGCGTTCCCCGGTCACTGGAGTGGAAGTCCTCGGGCCAATTTTCGGTCACCAATGCCACCAATCCCAGTCTGTACGTCGATGAACAGTCGCCTCCACTTTTCTATTGTCCAGTTCCGGGCGGCAGGGGCTCGAGGTCGCTTCGGAAAAACCAATGAAGGCAAAAGGCGCCTTCACTGATTTTTCCTCCAGCGCTTGTCGCCCCTGAGCGGCCGCCCTCCACTTTTCCCCTGTCCAGTTCCGGCTCCTATCGACTAGCAAACTTCGATCTTCCTCCTACGATAAGTCAACATCGGCTCGCCTGCGGCTTCGCCGTGTTTCCTTTATCTCGTCGGAAGCTCTCCAGTTTGTACGTCGATGAACAGTCGCCTCCACTTTTCTATACATATTGTCCACGGTTGTCTCATATATTTTTAATGCGTCAGGAGAGAAGAGGCTGGGTACGGGAGTTATTGCCGCATTGTGCGGAACGGCTCGCAATATAAAGGGCAATGCCGGCCAATGGTTCCCGGCATCCCTCCTAATCTCTTCTTTTCATGTGTAAATGAGACAACAAAGGGGTTGAAGGAATGAGAAAGGGGTTATGGCTGGTTTGGGGGATTGTTGCGGCGATGCTCGTGCTTTCGGCCTGCGGTTCAAAATCTCAGGAAGATGTGACGAAAGGACTGAAGGAAAAAGCGGGGGATATCAAGGGATATAAGGCAAAAGCGAAAATGACGCTGGAAGTCGGGGATGAGCCACAAGTTTATGATATTGATGTCTGGCATCATAAGCCGGGTGATTATCGGGTCCATTTGAAAAATGCCAAAAAGGAACAAAGCCAGATGATCCTAAGAAATAAGAGCGGTGTGTATGTGCTGACGCCAGCCCTGAACAAGAGTTATAAGTTTCAGAGTGATTGGCCGCAAAACAGCAGCCAGGCGTATTTGTTTGAGTCTCTGGTAATGGATGTCCTTAAGGACAAGGAAGCGAAGTTCAAGGAAACAAAAAATCATTATGTGTTTGAGACAAAGACGCGCTATCAGAACAATAAGATGCTTCCGAGGCAGGAAGTCACTTTCAAGAAAAGGACTTTGGAACCGATCAGCGTCAAGGTGATGGATACGGACAAAAATCCGGTAGTCACGGTGAAATTTACGAAAGTGGATTTTGATGCCAAATTTGATGATGATGCATTTGATACAAAGAAAAATATGACGAGCGCCCAGTTGGAAGTGCCTGTACTGGCGGATCTGAGCGGGCAGGAATTTTCAGTGAAATATGCGATGGCTGAGATTCCTGGAGTGACACTGCATGACGAGAAGACGATAGAGACGGACAGAGGAAAGCGTGTCATCCTGACATACGAAGGAGAAGATAAGTCCTTCACGCTCTTCCAGGAAAAAGCAGAAGTGATTCCGACGGCATCAATGGAAACGGTGAATATGGCCGGTGAGATGGTGGATCTGGGTTTTGCCATCGGCGTCATGAATGATCATTCCATTGTCTGGAGCCAGGACGGTGTGGATTACATGCTTGCTTCCTCAGACCTGACGCAGGAAGAATTAATAATGGTCGCACGCTCGGTGCAAGGCGACTCGGTGAAATAGACCCTTCTACAAGAAAGGGTCTATTTTTTACAAAAAATAAAGAGAGAGAGTTGTACGTTTTTTAAAAAATGGTATAATGGTCCCTAACAATTATAAATATTTTGAACTTTAAATATCAAGCCTGCTCCTTCTTGACCTCCATTTATGGAGGGAGTCCCTTTTTAAGGATCGTCACGGAGGAGGTGGGCATTTCGATACGGAAAATTAAATAAACTGGGGAGGTGGGTTGCAAATATAGGGGCTCAGCGTGTTTCATCATTTGAAACCGCTTCCACACATCGGGTCAGGCATTCAAGGATTTTTCAGTTTTTAAAGAGGGGTATAAGGAGTCCTTGGCAGAATAGCTGATTTTGATTTTAATAAAAAGGAGCGATCTTGGTATGGGTATGATAGAAAAAGATATGGGACCCAGCGTTCCGCCTCCAACTCAGAACAGTCTGTTGGAAAGATTGTTTAAGCTTTCCGAAAGGAATACAAATGTCCGGACGGAGATGCTTGCTGGGCTGACTTCCTTTCTGACAATGAGCTATATTATTTTCGTTAACCCGGCAATTCTCTCAGATGCCGGAATTCCTAGAGAAGCGGCATTGGCTGCAACTATTTATGCGAGCGTTTTTTGTACGATATTAATGGCTCTTTGGGCAAATTACCCCGTTGCAGTGGCACCAGGAATGGGGCTGAACGCCTTCTTTGCCTATACTGTTGTCCTTGGCCATGGCTTGACATGGCAAACGGCACTTGGGGCGGTATTTATTTCCGGTCTTCTATTTTTAATTTTGACAGTGACTGGAGTCCGGCAAAAAATTGTGGATGGGGTTCCTGACGTACTAAAATCGGCGATCGGCGTCGGGATTGGTTTGTTCATCGCCTTTATCGGTTTTTCCAATGCGGAATTGATCGTTGCAAATGAAGCAACAACTGTGGCGCTTGGTGATGTGACAAGCCTCGGGCCGATCCTTGCATTAATCGGTTTTATCATCGCAGCGGTATTGACGGCAAAAAAGGTAAAAGGGGCACTTCTCATCAGTATTCTCGGAACAACCGTCATTGCCATGATCACAGGGTTTGTCGGATTTCCGAAAGGGATAGGAGACATTGTTTCGTTTAACCTGCCAAGCATGTCCGAGACATTTTTGGCAATGGACATTAAAGGAGCCATCGCTTACGGTATCCTTTCCGTCATCTTTTCCTTTACAATTGTTGAGCTGTTTGATAACTTGGGCACATTAATCGGATTGACGAAGAAAGCCGGGTTGGTCGAAAAGGACGGAAAAATCCGAAATTTGGACCGCGCCCTGCAGGCTGATTCAATCGGTACAATGGCAAGTGCCGCTTTTGGAAGCACTGCGTTGAATGCTTATGTGGAAAACGCCACAGGTATTCAGGAAGGCGGCAGAACCGGTCTGACTGCGCTGACCGCCGGGCTGTTATTCCTATTGGCATTGTTTTTCGCCCCGCTGATCGTTTTTGTCCCTTCGGTAGCAACAGCTCCGATCCTCATCTTAGTTGGGGCACTCATGCTCGGCGAAATCAAAAATATCAGTTTTGATGACTTTACAGATGTCATCCCTGCATTCCTGACGATCATTTTAATGCCCCTGACTTACAGTATCGCCACCGGATTGGCTTTCGGATTCATCTCTTATACACTATTGAAGCTTCTGACAGGAAAGGCCGGCCAAGTCCACTGGATCATGTATATCGTAAGTGCGGCGTTCATCATCAACTTTATAATGGGCAGCGGCTAAATCCGATAAATAGAGAGAGGGATACTGATTGACTTTTACAAAGGAAATGCTGGAAAAAAGAATCGACGTGGCGGCAAAAAGAGTCCCAGCCGATTTGGTCATTAAAAACGGGAAAGTTGTCAATGTTTTTACGAAAGAGATCATAACAGAGGATATTGCGATCGTTGATGGATATATTGTTGGAACAGGAACGTTTGAAGGATATGAGACGGTGGATGCTTCCGGCAAATTTGTCGTGCCCGGCTTTATTGACGGGCACGTCCATATCGAATCGTCGATGGTCATCCCCTCGGAGTTTTCCAACGTTGTCCTTCCGCATGGTGTTACGACCGTTGTGGCCGACCCCCATGAAATAGCGAATGTAAGCGGAACGGCCGGCATTGATTTTATGCTTGAAGCATCTGAAGGCATACCCCTCGAAGTTCTGTTGATGCTGCCTTCATGCGTTCCCGCCACTCCTTTTGAAAACTCGGGTGCCACACTTGAGCATTCGGATTTGGAGCCTTATTATTCCCATCCAAGGGTCATCGGTCTTGGAGAGGTCATGGATTACCCCTCCGTCCTTTACAAGGATGATAAAATGCTGGACAAGATCGTAGATGCCTCGGCAAAAGAAAAGTGCATTGACGGCCACGCATCCGGTATTGATGCTGGCGGGATCAATGTTTATATGGCATCAGGGATCAGAACGGACCATGAATGCGTGACTGCGGAAGAAGCTCTTGTCCGCATGAGAAAAGGGATGTACGTCATGCTTCGTGAGGGGTCCGCGGCAAAGGATCTGGTCACCCTGCTCAAAGCGGTGAATGAACAAAATGCGCGCCGCTGCCTGTTCGTTACGGATGATAAGCATCTGGATGAAATCATTGATGAGGGAAGCATCGATTTCAATGTGAAAACGGCGATCCGGGAAGGGGTGGACCCGTTGACTGCCGTTCAAATGGCAACGCTGAATGCGGCAGAATGCTTCGGCCTTAAGACAAAAGGGGCCATTGGGCCTGGATATGAAGCCGACCTTTTACTGTTAAATGACCTGGAGAAGGTCGATATAGAACGGGTGTATAAAGGCGGCAGGCTCGTGGCGAAGAACGGCGACGTCATCCGGCCTGCAAAGCCGTCTGTTACCCCCCCTTCCATTATTACCGGCAGCATCAATATCAGCTCTGTTTCCCTGGAAGACTTAAAAGTGAAAATGAGCGAAGGGAACATGGCGAATATTATTGAAATAAGGCCCAAAATGATTGTGACCAAGCACCTCGTCGAAGAGGTGGATGTCATAGACGGCCATTTTCAGCCAAGCGTCGAAAAAGACCAGTTGAAAATAGCTGTCATCGAACGCCACTATAGGACCGGCAATATTGGTCTGGGAGTGATCAAGGGACTGGGGATCAAAAATGGTGCGATTGCATCGACGGTTGCTCATGATTCCCACAATATCGTAGCTGCGGGGACAAATGATGAAGATTTGTTAAAGGCAATCCAGATGACGGCAGATATGAAGGGCGGCCTTGCCGTCGTCGAAGGCGGAAACCTGATCGCTTCCCTTCCGCTGCCTGTTTCAGGCTTAATGTCGGATATGGAATACAGAGTGATTAATGAACGGATTCATGAGCTTAACGGCGCTTTGAAGAAAATCGGCTGTTCCATGGAATTCAATCCATTCATCACTTTAGCGTTTCTTGCCCTGCCCGTCATTCCTGAACTGAAACTTACTGATAACGGACTATTCGATGTAAAAACTTTCCAACATATAGATATTGAAGCTGTAAGCGTAAAATAGTGAAGATAAAGCTCCCGTTGCAAGGCGGGAGCTTATATTTGACTAAAATGTTGCTCCTCTCAATTGCTTTACGTTGACTGTCATCAATTTTTTACAAAGATGACTTCAAAATTTATTTGACATATACGGGAGTGAATTGAATAATCAAATAGGAGTCAATTTGATTTCCTGGGGAGCGTGACTTTTTTTGATTGGCCAAACTCAATATTTTCGTGATACATGGGCAGAGATTGATCTAGATGCCTTGTATCAAAATGTAAAAACAATCCGTGACGGGCTGCCTCGGGAAACGAAATTGTTTGCTGCAGTCAAAGCAAATGCATACGGACACGGAGATTTTCAAATTGCGAAAGAAGCATTGAAAGCAGGCGCCCACGGCCTCGTTGTTGCATTGCTTGATGAGGCATTGGTGCTCAGGCAGAAAGGGATAAAAGCGCCGATTCTTGTACTTGGCCTGATCAGGCCGGCGGATGCCGGCGTTGCTGCCAGGCATCATATTTCAGTGCCGGTCGTCCAATTGGAATGGCTTAAAGAGGCTGGCCGGACAATGGGAGCCGGGGTACCGCCGCTGAAAATTCATGTTAAGTGCGATACGGGAATGGGGCGTATCGGACTTAAGCATGAAGAAGAATTGAGAGAAATTGAGCAGTTCATCAAACATACAGACGAATTTGAATTCGAAGGGATTTTCACCCATTTCTCGACCGCAGACCAAGCCAGCGAAAAGTATTATCAAGGGCAGCTGGCTGCTTTTAAAAAATTTGTATCCGTGCTGGAAACAGTTCCAAAGTACGTACATGCCGCCAATAGTGCAGGCGCCCTTTGCCACAATGACTCTTTTTTCAACGCGGTCAGAGTAGGCATTGCTATCTACGGCCTTTCCGCTTCACAGGAAAGACCACCGCTGAACAAGGGGAAACAAGTATTTTCGCTTCACAGTAAAATTGTTCATGTAAAAAAAATACGGCCGGGCGAATGCATCGGGTATGGGGCCGCCTATCAGGCAGAGAAAGAAGAATGGATTGCGACAATTCCGGTCGGCTATGCAGATGGCTGGCTGCGCAAGCTGGAAGGACAAAGTGTTATAGCCGGCGGCGAGCGTGCGGAAATAGTAGGCAGGATCTGCATGGACCAGACAATGGTCAGATTGCCCCATTATATGCCGATTGGCACGCAAGTCACCCTGATTGGCGGCCAGGGGACCGGAGATTTTATAACAGTGGAAGAAATTGCCGAAAAGCTTGACACAATCAATTATGAAGTGATCTGCATGATCAATTTTCGTGTTCCCCGTTTTTATAAAAGGGGCTCTAAATTAATCGAAGTCGAGAATCCGCTTTTTCGGGGAGTATAAACGACGTCTTCCGCTTTTTATTGTCCAGCTCCGGGCTCCAGCGACTAGCAGACTTCGCGCTGTGCTCCTGCGGCGCAGCTTATTCGAGGATGATTGGCTCACCTCGTCGCAAAGCTGCATGATGTGTATTCAAGGAAGACTCACACGATGTTATTGAAGTCAGCAGCTTTCCTACGATAAGTCAACATCGGCTCGCCTGCGGCATCGCCGTGTTTCCTTTATCTCGTCGAAGGCACTCCAGTCTGTACGTCGCTAACCGACGCCTTCCGCATTTCTAATGTCCAGCTTCAGGCGGCAGGGGCTCGAGGTCGCTTCGGTCAAACCAATGAAGTCAAACTACGACTTCACTGGTTTGCCCTCCAGCGCTTGTCGCCCCTAAGCAGCCGCCTTTCGCTTTTCTTGCAAAAAATTAATTTATTTTGCTGAAAAAAGAAGGAGTTATGACAAAAAAGAAGAATTCATGTATAAGGAATTCTTTGTCATGCCGATAATAAGAAGAAATACTAAAAATTTGCAGCTGATCATGGCAAGTTTTACCGGATATAAACGATTTGTCCTTTTTTGTTTTTTAAAAGAATGTTAAATGTTCTTTGCACCAAGGATGAATGATGTTATGATGGTATGTGGATTTATATTAAGGCTTTTTTAAAAATGGTTTGTTTTTTGCACTCTCGCGGGTGCGTGGATTGAAATATGGTGGAGGTGTAGTTGGTGTCTGAATCCAGCGCAACAACTGAAATTATCATTCGTTTACCACAGCAGCTCTTGGCAGAGTTGGATGGATTTGTGGAGCAAGAAAATGTAAATCGAAATGAATTTATCTACCGGGCTACAAAAATGTACATTCGCGAACGAAAAAAACGCCACATAGTAGAATCAATGAGACGAGGCTACATGGAAATGGCAAAGATCAACCTAGCTATCGCATCGGAGGCTATACAGGCGGAATACGAGGCAGAGCATACTGTCGAGCGGCTTGTAAGCGGGGGATGATCTTTTGGTCGTTAAACGGGGTGATGTGTTTTTCGCCGATTTATCCCCAGTAGTTGGTTCGGAACAAGGCGGAGTCAGGCCGGTGCTTGTGATCCAGAACGATATTGGAAACCGGTTCAGTCCCACAGTCATTGTTGCAGCCATTACTGCCCAAATCCAAAAAGCAAAGCTGCCTACACATGTGGAAATTGATTCAAAGCGTTACGGTTTTGAAAGGGATTCAGTCATACTGCTTGAACAGATTAGAACAATCGACAAGCAGCGTCTTACTGATAAGATTACACATCTGGATGAAGAAATGATGGAGAAAGTGGATGATGCCTTGCAGATCAGCCTGGGCCTCATCGCTTTTTGAGACGCTTAATTGGCGTCTTTTTTTACTGAGTAAGAAAGTATAAGATGTTTTAGCTTTAAAATTTTGAACAAAGCCATTTGTTGTCTAG
>NZ_VEKZ01000159.1:0-846 GCF_007681465.1 Siminovitchia fortis | reverse complement strand
CAGAAGCCGCGGAAGACAACAAACGAATAAAGGAGTGAGCGCGTGATGGCAGCGATGCAGGATGCGATCCGTGAAGAAGTAAATGAGGCGCCGGAGCCAAAATCGGACCGGCCGATCGTCCGCTACCGGGATATCCGGAAATCGTTCGGCGATTTTGAAGTCTTAAAAGGGCTGGACCTGGATATTGAGCAGGGGGAGAAGATCACGATCATCGGGCCGAGCGGCTCGGGCAAGACGACGATCATCCGGATGCTCATGACGCTCGAGGAGCCGACATCCGGCCTGATCGAAGTCGACGGGGAGCCGCTTTGGCACGAGGAAGTCAAAGGAGAACTCGTCCCTGCCGGGGAAAAGCATCTGCGCAAGGTGCGCGGGAAGATCGGCATGGTGTTTCAACAGTACAACCTGTTTCCGCATATGACTATATTGAAGAATGTGACGGAGGCGCCGGTCCATGTGCTGGGCATGCCGAAAAAAAAGGCGAAGGAGCGGGCGCTTGAGATGCTGGAGAAAGTAGGGCTCAAGGATCACGTGCACAAGTATCCGATCCAGCTGTCCGGCGGCCAGCAGCAGCGCGTGGCGATCGCCCGGGCGCTCGTCATGGAACCGAAAGTGATGCTGTTTGACGAGGTGACGTCAGCATTGGACCCCGAGCTCGTCGGAGAGGTGCTCGCGGTCATAAAGGACATTGCGCATACGACGAACATGACGATGATCCTCGTGACGCATGAGATGGACTTTGCCCGCGAAATCTCTGACCGGGTCGTCTTCATCGACAAGGGGAAGATCGTCGAACAGGGACCGCCGGAGCAGGTATTGGAAAATCCGAAGACCGAAAGACTGCAG
>NZ_VEKZ01000158.1:0-855 GCF_007681465.1 Siminovitchia fortis | reverse complement strand
TACATTAAGCAGTATAATAATTTTTACTCTTATTGTCCAAGTTCATTTAGGGGCTAAATAGGTTGGTTTTGCAACTTTATTTTTTATCATTATCATAACAGGCAGAACATCCATCTATCAGTTAACCCCGTTTCACTTAGTTTTTGTGTTAGTACTTGGAGATTTTTTAGGAAATACCATTTATGAAGATAAGGTAGGGATTTTTCATTTTTTATATGCCATCGGATTGTGGACGTTTCTTATGTTGGGAATAGAGTTTATGACTCTAAAAAATAAATCGACACGTTCTCTCTTATTAGGCAATCCTAACATCATCATTCGAGATGGTGTTATGGACAGAAAGTTACTTACAAAGCACAAATTGGATGTAAATCAAGTATTGAGTATACTCCGTCAAAATAATGTCTTTTCAGTTCGCGAAGTCAAATACGGTATATTGGAAGCTAATGGGCAAATAAGTTTATTATTAAAATCCAAGTATCAAAAACCAGACAAGTAAGATCTCAATCTTCCAGAAAGTCCAGTAGACCTCCCAACATCGTTAATTATAGATGGGGAAATTTTATGGGATAATTTACATGAACTCGGATTTGATCAACAGTGGTTAGATAACCAATTAACTACCAATGGATATGATAATGTAAAGCGTATACTTTACGCAGATTGGCGAGAGAGTGAAGGCATACATGTAAGTCCTAAATAAAATTTGTTAGGATAAGAGCACATCAATTTTCTTGGTGAATATAAACTTTAGTCTTCAACAATCAGGCGCTTTAATGAAGTAACTAAAGCGTAAGCCCCCATTCAAACAACGCATATAAACACGCAGCACCTCCTGGTACGATACATGTATCA
>NZ_VEKZ01000157.1:0-859 GCF_007681465.1 Siminovitchia fortis | reverse complement strand
CTTGGTATTTCAGTTTCCGGTCAAGTATTTCTAAAAAGGCGGCAGGTGCTTTGATCCCCATTCTTTTTCCTAACCGGGTTTTGTGCAGCCCCTTGTAGTTCATCCGTTCCGCATATACTTCATTGCCTTCGGAAAGGATTTCATTGGCAAGCTTGTTATGCATCATTTTCCTTACAGCTGCTATTTTCCGGCAAATCTCCTTTAACTCATATAGAGTCTTCCAATAGCGTTTGGAGCGAATCCATTTATCTTTGTTTTCTTTTTTAAAGGTGCCGTTATCATTGAACTTGTTGGGGTTTGTTGCCCTCCTTGAACGATCCATCCTGCGGAGCAGGATGCGGCGTTTTCTGTCCAGCTCATCCAAGCCTTTGCAGAACTCTTGTACATTCACACTTTTGCCGCTGACTGTGGCTACTGTTGAAATGCCGTTATCAAGGCCGACTTTCCCTTCAACCGGTTTCCTCTTTTGGGGCGGGATGCCTTTCATTACCAGCTGCAGATAGAATTTCGTTCTGCCGCGAATGATTTTGCGCACAATCCGGCAATAAGCGATTTCATCGTGCAGGGCTGCTTCCAGGTATGAATCTTTACCCGGTTTTGGCATTTCTGCTTTTATTTTTAATCCGTTCCACTCCACAAAACCGTTTTTGTATCTGATCCCTGATTTATTGGTTTTGCTTTCCAGCGTATTGAATTCGCCGAACTTTTTGAAGCGCACCTTTTTTGTTTTTGGATTGAAAAGATAGTCTTCGATCGATTCCCAGACATTGAGTGCAATTTTTTGCACGGCATGGGAGTCTAAATGCACCTTTTGTTTGTGCTTTTCGTTTTTCGGTTTTTTGCCAAGGAAGTGTTTTCC
>NZ_VEKZ01000156.1:0-908 GCF_007681465.1 Siminovitchia fortis | reverse complement strand
CTTCATGTTTTTTTTGTGTTCCTAGGGGCTCGGACAATATGGAGCCGGTTGACTGGATCAAAATGTCCAATCGTGCAATTCTAGTCGGCATTCGTGCAATTCCCGGTCCGGTTCGTGCAATTCCGCTCCCAATTCGTGCAATCACACCCTTATTTCGTGCAATCCCCCGCAATTCATGCACTTTCCATAGCATTTCCAATTTACCTTTCTAAAAATCCATAAACTCCTATCCCTTTAAGTCATAAAGATTGTTTTCATCGGAATCCTTTCCTAAAATTAAAATAAACTACAAACTGTGGAGGGGGAGTCATGTCCATATATGATTTTGGTGTCCGAAGCGCAGATGGGAAAACAGTTTCCTTAAACGAATTTCGAGGTAAAGTGCTGCTTATTGTCAATACAGCCAGTAAATGCGGATTTACCCCCCAACTGAAAGAGTTGCAGCTGCTTCATGATACATACAAAGATCAAGGTTTCGCTGTTCTCGGCTTTCCAAGCGATCAATTCATGAATCAGGAATTCGATGATATTCAAGAAACCTTGGATTTTTGTCAAACGAATTATGGTGTCACTTTTCCGATTTTCGCCAAAATCCAGGTAAAAGGCGAGAATGCCCATCCGCTATTCAAATTTCTGACAGGTTCAAAGCAGGGATTTTTAACAAAGGAAATCAAATGGAATTTCACAAAATTCCTGATCAATCGACAGGGCTCCGTAGTAAAAAGATACGCCCCGCAGACAAAACCTCCGAAAATTAAAAAGGATCTCGAGGCGCTATTATAGAAGTTTTGCCGAAGTACAAAAATCAATCTGCAGCTTCCAAGTCTTTGGTCCCAATTTGCCTTTTGTATATGGTAATCTAAAAATGAACCACAATCGCACTTGAAAATTGAACCACTTCAATAGAA
>NZ_VEKZ01000155.1:0-937 GCF_007681465.1 Siminovitchia fortis | reverse complement strand
CCAAGCGAAAAGTGTTCAAAATTAATGAGCAAAAAGTGTTCAAAACTACTTGACGGTTACAGCTATCCGCAACTACCAATAGAATGATTCGGTGGGAATCTGACCTTCCTAACATAAATAATTAGGGTTACAACAGGCTGTGTTGTGCTTGTTGTAAAAAGAAAAATGGTAGTACCTTAATTAAAGGGGGTTTTGTGAGTGATTCTATTAAAAGATGTGAACTATGAAGAGAGTAAAACTAAGCTTACTACAGAAATAATTCGTAAAAATGTAGTGGAAGATGGAATAACGCAAGTGGAATTAAAATTCGTGCTTAATTTTGGATTTGGTTCAGTTTCAAGAAATATTACTTGGACAAATTATGATATTGAGACTGTTTTATCACAAATTGAGAATATTGATGGAGTAGGCGAGATTTCAGCATTGGAACCAGATCTATCATTTTTTTATACTGAAGTAGAACAAGATCAATACCTCTTGTATGTAGACTTAGATGCTGGGGTAATCAATTCAAATATGGGAACTGAATCAGGTGTCAGTCTTAAAATGCAAATTAAAAAAGATGATTTGCTGAAATGGATAAATGAGATTGATGCATCTGTTAAACGTGCTTAAGAAAAATATGTATGTAAGTAAAGGGTGCATAGGCTTTGTGACTCTTTCAATTTCGGTGATTTTGCCCATCAATATCTCCGTCCTTTCGGTTCTTTATTTAACCCATACCCGAAAAACGGAGAAATCAAATTCAAAAGTTCATTTTATAGAGAAAAAAGCAAGGGTAATATTCCAACTAATGATGAAAGAACTATAAAAATTATTCAAAACTATTTAGTGATTGTACTCTATGTTCTTCTTTTTGGGAGCCAGGCTATTTTTGTAAACTAGCACATTATTTCAGACACCTAATTTCAAATTAACTCCGGTGAAAAACCTGAAA
>NZ_VEKZ01000154.1:0-967 GCF_007681465.1 Siminovitchia fortis | reverse complement strand
GGAAACAGCAGCGAAAGCACAGGCGGGGGAGACCCAAAAGCGGGTGGATCCACGCTTGACCGCCTGAAGAAAGAAGGCAAGGTGAAGCTTGGAGTTGCCAATGAAAAGCCTTATGGCTATAAAACGTCCGACGGCGAAGTGACAGGGGTTGCACCTGAGATCACGAAAGCTGTCTTCAAGGAAATGGGCATAGACACCGTCGAAGGGGAGGTCACGGAATTTGGTTCTCTGATCCCGGCATTGCAGGCGGAACGCTTTGATGTCGTCACCGCCGGCATGGACATCCGTCCGGAACGCTGTGCGGAAGCGGCATTCGGTGATGTAGAAATCCGCTACGGGGAAGGGATGGCCGTCCAGAAAGGAAATCCGAAGAATTTGCACAGCTATGAAGACATTGCCAAAAACCCGGATGTGAAGGTGTCGATCATGGCAGGAGCCAATCAGCATGAGTTCCTGAAAGAGCTGGGTGTCAAAGAGAATCAGATTGAAACGTCAGACAGCATCTCTTCCAATATTGCGGCAGTAAGCTCTGGCCGTGTGGATGCGACCGTCATGACGGAAGCGACGCTCCGCGAAGCGGTGGAATCAGCGGACCAGTCCAAGGTGGAAGAGGCCAAGCCGTTCACGCAGCCGGAAATTGGCGGGGAAAGCGTCATGAGCTACGGAGCTGCTGTCTTCAGAAAAGAGGACAACGAATTAAGGGAAGCATACAATGCTGAATTGAAAAAGCTGATTGATTCCGGAAAGATCCTTGAAATCTACGAAGAATTCGGGTTTGGGGAGGACAACCTTCCGGATGATGTAACGACAGAAGACCGCTGCGGGCAATAAATTTTACTACTGATTTGGGTCCCTTATGTTCTTACATGGGGGATTCTTCACCTTAGATACGAAGGAGCTGGGTCACTATTGAGACTTACATGATGTTTTTGCCGGAATTATTGCGCGGGGCAGGTGTGACGATCCA
>NZ_VEKZ01000153.1:0-972 GCF_007681465.1 Siminovitchia fortis | reverse complement strand
AGGCTCCTACCTATCCTGTACAAGCTGCACAGACAGTCAATATCAGGGTGCAGTAAAGCTCCACGGGGTCTTTCCGTCCTGTCGCGGGTAATGCGCATCTTCACGCATACTATAATTTCACCGAGTCTCTCGTTGAGACAGTGCCCAGATCGTTGCGCCTTTCGTGCGGGTCGGAACTTACCCGACAAGGAATTTCGCTACCTTAGGACCGTTATAGTTACGGCCGCCGTTTACTGGGGCTTCAATTCGCACCTTCGACTATGTCTAAGCGCTCCTCTTAACCTTCCAGCACCGGGCAGGCGTCAGCCCCTATACTTCGCCTTGCGGCTTCGCAGAGACCTGTGTTTTTGCTAAACAGTCGCCTGGGCCTATTCACTGCGGCTCCCGCAGGCTTTCACCCGCAGGAGCACCCCTTCTCCCGAAGTTACGGGGTCATTTTGCCGAGTTCCTTAACGAGAGTTCTCTCGATCACCTTAGGATTCTCTCCTCGCCTACCTGTGTCGGTTTGCGGTACGGGCGCCTGTTTCCTCGCTAGAGGCTTTTCTTGGCAGTGTGGAATCAGGAACTTCGGTACTTGATTTCCCTCGCCATCACAGATCAGCCTTTTCGGCAAGCGGATTTGCCTGCTTGCCAGCCTTTCTGCTTGGACGCACAATCCAGTCGTGCGCTTGCCCTATCCTCCTGCGTCCCCCCTTCACTCAAACGGAAACGAGGCGGTACAGGAATATCAACCTGTTGTCCATCGCCTACGCCTTTCGGCCTCGGCTTAGGTCCCGACTAACCCTGAGCGGACGAGCCTTCCTCAGGAAACCTTAGGCATTCGGTGGAAGGGATTCTCACCCTTCTTTCGCTACTCATACCGGCATTCTCACTTCCAAGCGCTCCACCATCCCTTACGGGATGACTTCACTGCACTTGGAACGCTCTCCTACCATTGCCAAAGCAATCCGCAGCTTCGGTGATACGTTTAGC
>NZ_VEKZ01000152.1:0-975 GCF_007681465.1 Siminovitchia fortis | reverse complement strand
GGGGGGCGGACATGATAGCCTCGTTGGCGAGCCAGTCTATCACGGAGCTGGCTTCCTGGCTGGGAAGTCATGCCCGCAGGGGCCCCATGTCAAGCCGACAAAGGGTTATCGTTTCTTTAATTGAGAAGCGGGAAGCATTTTTCATGCAAAAAGGGTCACTCCTTAGTAGAATCACAGTCGACTACTACCAGATCCAAAAGGAGTGACCACTATGGAAAATCTTATCACAGCTATTCCTTCATTAAAAGAAATTGAGCAGACGGTCTGGAGAGATTTGCAGGAGACCTATTCGGCTGTTATGAAGGGATTTTTGGAGGACTTGGACCAGCAGATTGCTGAAGCACGTGACAAAGGCCGTTTCAGAATGCTGGATAAGAAGCGGAAGACGACCATCGACAGCCTGTTTGGACCAATAAAGATCACGCGCAGATATTATTGGGACCGTGTGAAAAACAAATATGTCTATCTTTTAGATCAATATTTGGCGTTTGATGGTGAAAAGGGGGTGACTCCCTTGCTGGCGGAAACAGCAATGGAACTGGCCGTAACAGGCACCTCCTACCGACAGGCAGCCAATACCTTGGAGACCCTTGTGGGCTATCCGGTCATTAGTCATGAGGGAATCAGGCAACAGCTGCTTGGGATTGAGCTGATCCCTGAGAAAACGGAACTGGCCAACCGCGTCTTGTTTGTCGAGGTGGACGGGCTGTACCTGAAACGTCAAGAAAAGGGCCGAAAGGGCAAAGAGGAAAAGATTGCGGCTGTCCACCAAGGCTGGGAAGTGAACGGCAAAAGGACGAGCCTGAAGGAGAAGCGCCATTTCCACCATCAAGGAACTGGCCATTTCTGGGAGGACTTTGAGACTTTCCTTGTGGAGAAATTCGATTATGACCCCTTAACCCACTTTCTTGTCATCAACGGGGATGGTGCGAAATGGATCACGTCCTGCCGGGAATACTTCCCATCCAACGCCTT
>NZ_VEKZ01000151.1:0-978 GCF_007681465.1 Siminovitchia fortis | reverse complement strand
CCTTAATCCGTGACTAAATTTATCTAAAAACCATCCGAAAGCTAGTGAAATCAAGTATAATACCCAAAAAAGGTGAATTTAGCAACTTCACCCAGCAGGTGATCATATGAAAAAATTTATTATTGAAACAACTAGCGAACGGATTACAGCTCATACCGGGTTAGCGATTATCGGCGACCTTTTGTATCACACCAATTTACCGCAACGGTTAAACCAGGCTGAACCTGGAAAAGCAGACCGCAATTCGAAAATTTCCAACGGAGATGTTGCCTCTTCCTACATTGGTATACTCTGCCAAGGAAAGAGCGACTTTGACCATATTGAAGCTTTCCGGGAAGACGAATTTTTTCGTTATGCCCTGAATGTTGACAAGGTCCCTTCCAGCCCTACCCTTCGCCAACGATTGGACCAGGGTGCTTTGACGGAGGACTGGAAAACGATCCTGATGGAAGAGTCAGCCGGTCTTATCCGTCGTCTAGATGCAGACATTTCTCCCGTCGATGTGGGAGGCAAGCCATACCTTCCCCTGGATGTGGATGTCTCTCCTTTTGATAACTCCAACACCTTTAAGGAAGGCGTGGCGAGAACATACAAGGGATGTGACGGCTATGCACCTATGTTTGCCTATATAGGGCAGGAAGGTTACGGGGTCAATGTAGAGCTGCGTGAAGGGAGTGACCATTCACAAAAGGGAACCCCCGACTTTCTTCAAAGGACGATTGAACTTGCGAAACGCATGACGGACGAGGCGCTTCTTCTCCGCATGGATTCCGCGTGTGACAGTGCCGACAATATGAAAGTCTGTACGATGAACAAGGTGGATTTCGTCATCAAGCGAAACCCCCGGAAAGAAACAGCAGAAGACTGGCTGGCCATCGCCCAAAAAGAAGGCATGTGCCATGAAGAACGCCTTGGGAAAAAGGTATATACAGGCACCCGCCTCTCAACCATCAGGGGTACGGGCGTTCCTGTTCGCAT
>NZ_VEKZ01000150.1:0-991 GCF_007681465.1 Siminovitchia fortis | reverse complement strand
ATCACGCCGGAGGAATTTGAATAAAGAAGGCCTATTTTTGACGGAACAAAGTGATTCTTTACAATATCACATCAAGATTTACAGGGGAATTATGGCAGTCTTATTAACTACCCCAACAAAGTCAGTATCATATCACATCAAGATTTACAGGGGAATTATGGCACGACAGCCACCTCACCTAACACAGTATCAATCATATCACATCAAGATTTACAGGGGAATTATGGCTATAATGCGCTTATCCAACGAGGTAATCACATCATATCACATCAAGATTTACAGGGGAATTATGGCGGTCTACCGTAACGACCGGATTCAAGTCGCATCATATCACATCAAGATTTACAGGGGAATTATGGCTATGTGCAACTGATGTTCTGGGGCAAGATGATCATATCACATCAAGATTTACAGGGGAATTATGGCCGCCAGTGAAAAGGCCGCTAAAAACCTGCAATCATATCACATCAAGATTTACAGGGGAATTATGGCAGCATTTATAAAGGGGCAGTTTAACCGCTGATCATATCACATCAAGATTTACAGGGGAATTATGGCGTCTACTAATGTAGGTTTGGAAGGTGAAAGATCATATCACATCAAGATTTACAGGGGAATTATGGCTCTAAGAACATCGTAGGAGAAGCGAATCCGATCATATCACATCAAGATTTACAGGGGAATTATGGCCTTTTACCGTATATTTGCGTACTAATGACTATCATATCACATCAAGATTTACAGGGGAATTATGGCAAAAGCGCGTTACCGATGATGAAATAGCAGATCATATCACATCAAGATTTACAGGGGAATTATGGCAAAACTTTTTGAAGTCTGTTGTAACGTGCTATCATATCACATCAAGATTTACAGGGGAATTATGGCTTGCGTCACTGTTGAAATGTTACCTTCGTTATCATATCACTGTAAAGAATCACTTTGTTCCGTCAAAAAAGGGCCTTCTTTATTCAAATTCCTTCAGCGTGAT
>NZ_VEKZ01000014.1:0-75137 GCF_007681465.1 Siminovitchia fortis | reverse complement strand
TTGAGATGGCCTCGTGTGATGCTTCCTCGAGTTGGCGTCGTGCAGCTTTGCGACGAGGTGAGCATATACTTCCTCGAGTAAGCTGCGCCGCAGGAGCACATTAGGCGCGAAGTCTGCTAGTCGATAGGCGCTGGAGCTAGACATCAAAAGTCTTTGTGCAAAATTTTAAAGCTAAAACATCTTATGCTTTCTTAAACAGCGATAAAGGCGGCCTTAACATGTAAGGCCGCCTGATCGGTCTAATAAATTGGTATTAATATCTCCGCCGGTTCTTCCTCGGCATTTTCGTCAATATAATAAATTTCCACCGGGCTCGAATGGTTAAACCATTTCTCCTTGTATCCATGTTCTTGCATCCAGGCGTAAACGGCGTCATACCCTTCGCTTATTGTTTTGTTTGAGCACGATATTTTTGCATATTTCGTCATCGGGAGTTTGAACCCGATCATTCCTTCAGGAATCTGGTCAATCTCATCCACTTCAAGGCAGGCAAAATATGTTGCGATAATTTCGTTGCACATAAACGGGCTGAACAATATTTCTTTATGTTTTTCGTTATGAATCTCGTCTGTTCTTTGTAAAAAATCCTCTTGCACCTTGATGGCAGCATCTGGGAAGGAGTCCGGGAAGTTTGCGGTGATACTTTGTCCAACCAGCTTCAATTCTTTCTGAACGATCTCACATTCGAAAGTGGCAATGGTTTTTTGTTGCATAACCGTCATTCCTCTCGTTTTATTCTTCCAAATTATTAATTCGATGCTGACCGGCTTTTTCCTCTTTTTCAAGAGCCTGCATATTTTAATGTAACAGGCCTGGAATTCTCCATTGTTGCCTTATAAATGCTGATAACTCGGATTGGTGGCACGAGCGATTCAGATTGTACTTTAAAATTTTCGTTATTAAAAAGCTTCTCTTTCAGTTTATCAGCATTACCGGTACTGGCGAGAATGGGAGAAAATGAATAAAATAGTAGTTCAAGGAGATGCTCCTTCATGTCTGTTCAATTCCGAAAGAGGTGAGTGGGATATTGGGATCATTTTACGGCAATTGATGGGGGGAAGAAAAAATTGAAAAAGGTCAAACTGCAAACGAAAATCTCCATATTGATCTTTTTTCTATTAATTGGGGTAGTTTTACTATTATCTATACAATTTTTTGTCACGTTCTCCAATTCGATGATTAAAGAAAAAGGGGAGCAGGCATTGAGTGTTTCCAGGACGGTTGCCAACATACCGGAGATCATCGAGGCTTTCGATACTCTCCATCCTGAAAAAATTATCCAGCCGATTGCTGAGCGGATACGGAAAGATACAGGTGCCCGGTTTGTTGTTGTGGGGAATAAAGATACAATCCGTTATTCTCATCCGAAGGAGGACAGAATCGGAAAGCAGATGGTCGGCGATGACAATGAACGCGCCCTTGAACATGGTGAAGCCTATGTATCGCGTGCTGTCGGCTCCCTTGGTTCCTCAGTCAGGGGAAAGGTACCTATAAAAAACGAACATGGCGAAGTAATCGGTGTCGTGTCAGTTGGTTTTTTGGAAGACAATATTGACGAAATAGTGCTTGAATATCTAAAGAAAATCTTTCTTTTTGTTATAATTATCATGTGTATAGGGTCATTGGGAGCCTTTTATATTGCAAAGGGAGTAAAGAAATTGATCTTTGGCTTGGAGCCGGAGGAGATCGCCCTCCAGTATCTGGAAAAGAACGCGATCATAGAATCGGTTAGGGAAGGCATCATCGCTGTTGATAAAAACGGAAAGATTACGACCATAAATGAAAGGGCATTCAATATTCTTGGTTTAAAGCCGATGAAAGACTATACTAATATACCGATTCAACAAGTCTTGGAAAATACAAAAATGTTGAAGGTGTTAGCTGACAAAAAACCTCAATTTGATGATGAAACGATTTTAAACGGCAAAGAAGTGATTGTGAACAGGCTTCCGATCATCGATAATCAAGAAGTAACAGGGGCTGTTGCCAGTTTTCGCCTGAAAGATGAAATAGATGTACTGGCAAAAGAACTTACCCAAGTTCATCAATACGCAGATACGCTGCGTTCGCAAGCACATGAATATTCCAACAAGCTCAGTACGATTGCTGGGCTCATTCAAATCGGCAAAACAGGAGAAGCGCTTGACCTGATCCAAACAGAAGCGCATGATTATGAAAATCTTGTCCACTTCATAATGGATAGAATCCCACATCCGTTGATTGCCGGAATCATTCTGGGCAAGTACAACCGTGCGCAAGAATTAAAAATTTCATTTTCGATACACCGGGAAAGTTCGCTCCACTCCTTTTTTGGCAATGATTCAAAAGGAGAGAAACTCGTAACGATTTTAGGCAACTTAATAGACAACGCTTTTGAGGCTGTTCAAAACACATCAAGAAAAACGGTAGAATTATTTATAACCGATATCGGCGAGGATATCATTTTTGAAATTATGGACAGCGGGCCTGGAATTCCAAGGGGAAAGGAAGAGCGCATCTTTGAAAAGGGTTACACGACAAAGTGTGAAATGAATCGGGGGTTTGGGCTGTTTTTAGTGAAAAGAGCACTGGATCAATTAAACGGTTACCTTACAATCGATTCAGAGGAGGGGAAGGGGACGACATTTACAGCATTTATCCCAAAAAAGAATTGAGAGGGTTATCATGAAAGAAATAGATGTTCTCATTGTTGAAGATGATATAAAAATAGCCGAAATTCATAGTGCTTATTTAAAGAAAATGGAACATTTTAAGGTGATTGGCATTGCAACAAGTATAACAGAAGCGAAAAAGCTGCTCTCCATAGTTCAGCCCGACCTGATTTTACTGGATGTTTATTTTCCAGAGGGGAGCGGGATTGACTTTCTTTGGGATATCCGAAAAGAAGCCTGTCAAATTGATGTTATTATGGTCACGGCTGCCAAGGAGATCAAACATGTTTCGGAAGCAATCAGGGGCGGTGCCTTTGATTATATTATCAAGCCGATTGTATTTGAACGATTTGAGCGGACATTGAAAAAATATAAAGGCTATAAACTGAAAATCAATCAATCTGCCAATGTAGACCAGCGGATCGTCGATGGACTTTTTCAGAGAGAGCGTGAAGAAGAGGCGGAAGTGAAAGAGAAAAACGTTCCAAAAGGGATTGACCCGATTACATTGGAGAAAATCGAATCCTATATGAAGAAAGGTCGATATAAAGGGGAAACCGCGGAGGAAATCGGGAAAGAGCTCGGCGTCAGCCGGACTACCTCCCGACGATATTTGGAATATATGGTTTCCATTGGAAAAGCTAAGCCTGAACTTACCTACGGAAATGTAGGGAGACCGGAGAGGAGATATACCCTCATCCACTCCGAATCGGCAAATTAAGAATAGGGACATATTGCTGCGCGCCGTACGTGTCCCTTTCTCCAGGCGATCCCGATGGATGCAGCCTGGGCAATGTTATTTTAATCGCCTTGGCTGCGTCAAAAAATATAAGTTCAACAATATTTTCCGGCCGTAGCCCGTATAAGGAGGCGATTCTTTCTTTCGTGAATGATCCGCTGTGTTTGGCAAGATCATAATTTTTTTGGTCAGAAAAAAGGATATCAACCGTCAATTCAAATGGCCCGGCATTTTTACTTCGGACTACTTCCGCCAAATCAGACACTTTTTTACCCATTTTGTTCGCTCCCTAATGTTTTATACATAACCGGGAAGAGTTCGTCTTCTTCATCCAATTCGATAGTATGATAAACGGAAAATTCATATGCTTGTCCCCCGGACAATTCAGGAGGCGCAAAGGGCAGGGCCAGGTTTCCTGAAGTGGAAAGGCGACCGGGGTAATCGTGATGCAATAAATCGGCACGCAGGTACGCTGTAATGCTGTCGGAGAGTTCCTGGTTCTTTGCGATTGTTTCGACAACAATGCCGATTTCGGCCGGAACCATATCATGTTGCTCCAACTGCCCAAGCACCCCATCCACTCCATACGTTTTTATAAAAATGGAAGCCTCTCCTTTTTCCAGCTCCGGAAAAAAAGCTTTCGTATCCTGCATCGCCTTATTAAGTATTGCTTCATAGTTTGAAATAAAGAGAGGATCTCTTGCTCCGGCAACAAGCACTGTCCTGTATCCAGCCCTCATCACACCTTCTGCCTTTATCGTATAAGGCGTTTCCCTTATGAAGCGGCTGCCGCTCACTTTTACTGTTCTTCCATCGATTTGTTTAAAAGTGCATCCGCTTAAATCAAGAAGGCCGCCGGGACCGGGAAGCAAATATGGGTGAGATTTTTCATAAAGTGTATGTGCGGCTACAGATTGTTCGGTACAGGCCCTCATTTGGTTGGCCGGTTTTATGAGGAAATGATCTTTGCGGATAATGCCGATCATTCCATCTTTGGCCGTACCGGGCGAGGCTGCCAGCGCCCCGCACTCCAAAATTTTTCCAAGATGAAAAGAGAGTCCTTCGTCAAATTCGTATAAAATAGGGAGTGCTGCAAAAATGACCGGATCATAGGCTCTGCCGGCAATAATAACATCCGGTTTTTCATGAAGGGCATTTATAATGGGGTCTATTCCCATCTGGGCAACCAACGCGGTTGTTTGGTCAATACGTTCCTCTGTCAGTTCCGGTGCGGTGCCACAAGGTTTTACAGCGCCCTTTAACCATTTCTCTTTCAGCCAGTCCCTCCGGATGTCGGAAAAAATGAAAGCGGAAAGAATTGTCATATTTTCTTCCAGTCCTATTTCGTGCACGATGTCGGCGAGCCAGTGTACCCGGGAATTCGCGCCAGATCCTCCGGCTGAGCCGATGATCAGAGGTATCCCTCTTTCCTTGCCGGCTTTTATTAAAGGCGCCAAGTCTTTTTTTGTGGCGTAACGGCTAACGCCGCCGATTCCCATGCCAAGCCGGTGAGGGCCGCCATCCGTTGACCCGGCATCGACGGCAATCACATCAGGTTCAAGACTCAAGCCGTATTCAAGTGACTCCAGAGGATACCCGTATCCGAGCATCCCCTGGGGTGATAAAATAGTGATTTCTTCTTTCAACCCTTATCCCCCCTGGGAAATATCTTTGTTGAATAAAGATTTTCCGTTTCTGATCAAATTCCATAGCGAAGGCCCAAATAAGGAAAGTGCAGCTATGATGAGCAAGGTCAAAGAGACGCCGCTCTTCAAAAAAACCGTATAAGCACCATTGGAAATCGTCATCGCCTGTCTGAATGACTGTTCCATCATTCCACCCAAAATAAAGGCAAGGATGAATGGAGGGGCAGGAAATCCGTAAAGTCGCATGAAATATCCAACAATGCCGAACAGAACGAGTATAAGCAAATGAATTGTATCAAAACTGACAGCATACACGCCAATTAGGCAGAAGATCACAATTAGCGAAATCAGTATTTGTTTCGGAATGAATAAAATTTTTGCAAGTAGTGGAATGACGGGTAAATTTAATATCAGTAAAAACACGTTCCCGATATACATACTCGCTATCACGCCCCAAAATACATCCGGATGATCCTGCAGCATCAGCGGGCCGGGCTGCACTCCGACAACGAGAAGTGCCCCGAGCAGTAAAGCCGTCGTTCCTGAACCTGGGATTCCCAAAGTCAGCAATGGAACGAATGCACCGCTTGTTGCGGCATTATTGGCTGTTTCCGGGGCGGCAACCCCTTTGATATTCCCTTTCCCGAAAGAGGAAGGATCCTTGCTAAGCTTTCTTTCGCCCATGTATGCCATAAATGAGGCAATTGTCGCTCCGGCTCCAGGCAGGACGCCGATGATAAAACCTAGAATGGAATGCCTGCCGACTGGTCCGGAGATATCTTTTACATCCTGTTTACTCAGTCTTAGGCTGCCGACTGAGGTTTTGTTCGTAAACATTGATTTGGTGCGTGTGATGACTAATTGGGCCACTTCCGCCAAGGCAAACAATCCAAGTGCGACAATCAAAAAGTCAATGCCTTCATATAACGAAGCATTTCCGAAAGTGAATCGCTGAGTCCCCGTTTGTCCATCAATTCCAATCGTAGCAACAATCAAGCCCACGCAGGCGGAAAGAAGTGCTTTAACAGTCGAGCCTTCGGACAATCCGGCAATTGCACTGAGCCCAAGAATCATCAATGCAAAATACTCAGTGGGACCAAATGAGATAGCTAATTTGGATACATAGGGAGCAAAGAGCATTAAAGCGATAACACTCAATGTCCCACCGGCAAAGGAGCAAATGGCGGCTACAGCCAGTGCTTTCCCAGCCTTTCCCTGCTGCGCCATCGGATAGCCGTCAAATGAAGTGGCAACCGTTCCTGAAACCCCTGGTGCATTCAGGAGAATAGAAGAGGTCGATCCGCCAAAAATGGAGCCGTAATACACTCCCGCCATCATAATAAGGGCTGAGGCAGGGTTCATTCCGTAACTCATTGGAATCATAATCGCAATGGCTGTCATAGGGCCCAATCCGGGCAGCATTCCGATGATTGTGCCGACGAACACTCCGATGAATGCATAAATTATATTTTCCATGGAGAGTGCAATTTGAAAACCGTATAATATATTTTCAATCATGTCTATATCCTCATCTCCTAAAATGACAGAATGCCTTGTGGCAATGATATGAGCAGCCAATAATTAAATGCGTAATAAATAAGCCCCGTAAATATAACAGCAGTCACGACCGTCGTTACCTTCTTTTTGTAACCGAGCACCAAAGGCATGATAATCAGGAAGGCAATGGTGGATATGAGAAAACCGATCGGTTCCAGGATCCCTATATAAACCAGTGTTGAAGCGAGTACAATAAACAGCATTTTTATATCAGATACCGCAATATTTCTTTTTTCCTTTTCTTCCGCTGTCGCCTGTTTGGCATTGATGAACAAAAGGATCGATAAAAACAAAAGCAGCCAGCCGAGTCCCTTCGGAAGTGCATCGCTGTCAACGATTGCATAAGGATACTTCGGGAGGCGGAATGCCAACAACAGATAAACCGAACCAAAAATGAATAGTAAAACTGCTATCCATCTGTCAGGTCTGTTTTTCATGGGGATCACCTCTTTTTAAGCAGCCGGAAGAGAACCGCCTCTCCTCCGGCATCCAGTTTATTTTTTAAGTCCCATCTCTTCCATCAAGGAAGCAATTTCCTCGTATTCTTCATCAAGGAATTCTTTAAACTCCTGGCTTGGCATGAAATTATCTTCCCATCCATAGTTGTCGCGGACTTCGGCCCAGGTATTTGTTTCCATCATTTCTTTGATGGCATTTTCGTAATATTTGACGGCTGCTTCATCCATGTCTTTTGGACCCATGATTCCTCTCCAAACGATAAAATCGTCCTCAATGCCTTGTTCTATCAAAGTAGGGAATTCCTTCATCTCTTCATCTGTTAAACGCTCAGGAGCGGTAATAGCCAATACTTTTACTTTTCCTGCGCGGGCCTGTTCAACCGCTTCTCCGACACCTGTGGAATATACATCGACTTTTCCTCCCAGCAGCATGGCCATTCCGCCTCCGTCTTGGGCAGAAACGTATTTCAAGTTTTTAACATCTACTCCTGCAGCGTGAACGGCTTTTACAAACTGCATATGGTCCATGCTTCCAGGTGCGGAATCACCGACCACTGATATGGAGCCTGGATCTTTTTTCAGGGCATCCACCAGGTCGTTCATGTTATCAAATGGCGAGTCAGCGGGTACAATAAAAGCTGCATAATCGGATGTGACTGCAGCGATCGGAGTGAAATCATGATGGCCCAAATCCGATTGTCCATTTAACGGAACAAAGAAAATGGGGGGAGATGTAACAAACAGCAAGTGATTGTCTCCTTTTTTTCCATCTACGTACGACCAGCCGACTGCCCCGCCGCCGCCAGGCTTGTTTACGACAGCAAGCCGCTGATTAATAATTTTTTCTTCATCAAGTACTTTGGAAATAGCGCGGGCTGTCGTATCCCAGCCGCCTCCTGCTCCTGCGGGTGCAATGACTTCAATGGGCTTGGACGGTTCCCATTCGGCATCTGCTCCTTTGCCGCCTCCGGTTTTGGCTGAATTACCGCAGCCTGCAGCAAATAAAAGAACGAGTGTAAATAAAGACCATAACCATAACTCTTTCCTCAATTTTGAAACCTCCTCACAAAATGTACTCGCTTTCATTTTAACCCTCAATTTTATTTCGTGAATATTTGGCAAATAACCTCTTTTAAGTTTATAAAGAATATTTTGTTTATAGAGTTCATGCACTGTCCATTGCTCGCTTGAATCGAGGTGTAGAAAGAGCCGGAAAAGAAAAAGCTGTACGGGCGGTTAAGAAAAGCGCAAAGCGCTCGTCTATCGGCGCAAAGCTAGACGAGCGCTGAAGAAGGCGCAGTTTGCCTTCAAAAGTGATTGGCTTAATCCTTGTGCCGATGGCGCCTGGCCGCCTTAAAGCGCCACGTCCTGTGGCTTCGTCGGCACTAGGACCTCCTGTCCGTCGGAGCTGGACATAGCACATCATCATCCCATATAGATGTTTCGTCCAAATTTTATGCTTTAACAGTGAAAACCAAGACGTGCAGTTATGATAAAAATCTCTTCCGTACACTTGGAGGCGGGAGCATACAGCTTTCTCTTACGCCAAACCATTTGTAGCGGTTCTTGGCTATAACATCGTAAGCAAAGTTTCGAAAGGGAACGGGAAGTATTATTAGAATGACGGCTAATTTCCATGGCCCTTTCAAATGCCTGGCGATTCTGAGAACTGCTGTCGATTTATAATAGGCTTTATCCCCCTCAATCAATATCATGCTGTCAACATCGGGAGGCACGTTACGCTCTTTCAGCAATTTTTGCCCGATATCGCTTTGGAGTGAGGCAAAGCGATATTTGCCTTTCGGGTCATTTTTTATGATGAACCGGACGCTGGCATCACAGAAATTACAAACGCCGTCAAATAATACGATGGGATTCACAACCATTCCTCCTGATCGTAAGCCTTCCTCTATCTTAACCTTTTTACGGCCTGGGAAACATCATGATTTGCGTCGCTGTATGAGTTGGCTCATATTTGGTTCAACCCGGATCATATTTTCCTGATTGAGGATTAAATCTTCCGCTTTTTGGATTATTCTTCTTTGAACCTGGCTTATATCCGCTTTTATATGATCATCTTTCAACGATTAATGAGCATTGGAGACATTTATTGCAGAATATGCAGTGTTGGACGATTTACCTACAGCGATATGTGTTTTTTCACCTATCCCACCAATTGAGCTATCATTCTTTTATCCTTGTGAAAAAGGCAAAATGACTGATAAATATGTTTCTTAGGCACTATTTTTATCAGAATCGATAAAATTTTCTGAATAAAATGATATAATCTCCTTTAGTTAGACAAATTCTAAGGGGAGGTTTAAATGAGGATAAAAAAGTTCACGTCACGAATGCTTGCTGTATCCAGTATTATGGCCTTGACGATGACTTCTTTCGGGGGGCAGCCAACTTTCGCGGTATCCAAGGAGCCCGAAAAGGAAGTCGAGTTTAAACGAGAGATGTCACTCGTCGAAACTGTTTTGCCGGATCGGAAAGTGCTGGATGATCTTGTCGCGAAAGGGATTGATATTGCAGGATTGAATGACCGGAACGGTGACATCGAAGTGCAGTTGGTTGTGAGCGAAGCGGACATTGAAATGTTAAAGCTTCAAGGGTTGAAAGTGAAAACAATTCAGACTGCACAGGAGGCGAACAAGAATTTAAGAAAACAAGAAAGGAAGATGCAGAGCGTTCAGCAGGAAGACAAGCTGAAGGTTTTCCGGGCGGATTATTTTAAAAACCAGTCAGGGACATTTTTATACCTTGAGGTAAAATCTAGTGCCGGCCCAAACGCCACGATGACAGTTGAATGGACAAATGGCAAAGGGGAAAAACAAACGGGTTCCATGACAAGAAAAGTCGATGCCGGAGAATACCTCTATCATTACATCTTAACTGATATCGATGCGATTCCGGAGAATGTCATCATCACTACAAAAGAGGGAGGAAAGATCGAAACCAAGCTAAAAGAATGGATTGGTGACGGTACACCTTCCGATGATGACTATTTCAGCGACTTTGTCGACCGTTATATGAACCCTACAGAAGTCACGGAGCGGATTGAGCAGTTAGCTGAAGAGTTTCCCGATTTGGCGGAAATTGTCGAGATGCCTTATAAAACAAATGGTTACCGGCGTCATGCACAGGCAACTATTGGAAGCGAAGCAAATGCTGCTTTCACTCTCACCTCAAAAGCTTGGGGGCATGAGGGAGGAAATGATATAAAGGTTGATGTGAAATCAACCGATAAGGCGAATGCTGAATTGAAGGTGGCGGTAGATGGCAAAAAGATCACAGTAAATTTGGGAACGGATGGTTCATCCAAACCAAATAGTACATCAGCTGAAGTGATAGAGGCCATCAATAAGGCAGCAGGTGATTTGGTGAGTGCGGCCAAGTATAGAAATTCGGATGGAAAGGGGATTGTACAACCTCAATCCGGCATCTCTCTTTCCGATCATTTGAGTGCCCCGGAAGAGATTTCCAGGGATCCGTGGACAGTCAAAGCGATTCGGATCGGTAAAGTCCGTGACGGCTCCAAGCCGGGGGTACTTGGGTATTCGCAGGAACACGCCCGCGAGTGGGTCACTCCGCTTGTTTCAGTCGAAACTGCCGAGCGTTTGCTAAGAAACTACCATACGGATGAAAATACGAAGAAACTTGTAGACAATCTGGATATTTTCATTGTACCGAGCGTAAATCCGGATGGGGGACATTACACTTTCTACGACTACAATATGCAGAGGAAAAACTTGGTTAACCATTGTGGGCCGGAGACATCTGATCCCGACTACCGGAACTCGTGGGGAGTCGACTTGAACCGGAACTATAAAATCGGCACTGTGTGGGACGGTTGGATTGGCGGATCAAAAGACTGTCTATCAGGAACGTATGCCGGTCCGGAACCATTCTCAGAGCCGGAAAGCCGGAATTTGATTTGGCTGGCTGAAGAGAACCCGAATATTAAGTTTGCGATGAATATCCACTCAAACGGCGGTTACTTCATGTGGTCACCTGGTGCATATGACGCCAACCGCGTGACACTTCCGCGTCCGACTGCAGGAGAGGAAGCCTATTACTGGCAGGCGTCGGAGCATATTTTGAAAAAAATCAAAGAACATCGCGGAACGGTCATCATGCCCGGAAGGACTGGACCGATCCCGGATGTATTGTATTCTGCCGGAGGAAATTCCGCTGATACGCTCTGGTATGAATATGGCATTTATGCGTGGAACTTTGAAGTAGGAGCGCCTTTATGGGATGCGGCTGCGAAGCGCTGGGTAAGTGTCGGTTTCCAACCTGAGTTTGAAGAGGGACACGCTGAAGCAATGGAATTCGCCAATGGATTAATCGGTATGTTCGAAGTGGCACTCGAAAATGCCGATGATGATGTGAATCCTGAATCAAATCTAAACATTGAAGCGGGGACATACAACGAACCTGTTGAAGTCAAGTTCGAGACCAGTGAGCCTGCCACCGTCTATTACACGCTTGACGGGTCAAGACCCACATTAAAATCCAAAGTCATTGGGGTCGCAGGTACAAGGGATGGAGCCGAAGCATTAACGATTGACGAAACGACAACAATCAAATGGTTCTCCGTAGATGCCGCAGGCAATATCGAAAACGGTTACAACCCGGATGGAAAAGAGAACAATTACAACGAAGCGAAGTTTGTTATTGACTATTTGCCTGACGGCGTTACAGCCAATGGCATGAAATCACTCGTTGAACGTTTTGAGAAAGAGGGCGAATTCGCCAGTGAAGTGGCTGCCCGGGCGTTGAAAACTCACTTGACGGCAGTTGCATTATACGAGAAGCAAAACGATGCCGAAAAAGTGGCCAAGCACATGAAGAGCTTCAACTTACTGCTGGAACAGCAGGAGAAGAACAAGCTGGTTTCCGGGAAAGTGGTCCGCATTCTCAAATCCTATTCAGATCAACTGATTGAGAAATGGGATACACAATTCAGCTCTGAAAAAGCGATGAAACACATACAGCATTTGAGTGTGGATATTGGACCGAGAGTGACAGGCACTGCCGAAGAAAGACAAGCTGTTCAATACATTAAAAAAGAGTTTGAGAGTCTGGGATACGAAGTCTCTACACAGGAGTTTGATATTCCGGATCGGTTTGGCGGAGAATTGAAGGTTGTTTCCGATAATAACAAAAAGCTGAACATGGCGATTTCAAGCGGCTCGTCTCAAACAGATGAGAACGGACTCACAGGGAATGTATTCGATGCAGGATTGGGTAAGAAGGAGGATCTTTCAGGTGCAGAAGGAAAGATTGCGCTAATTCAGAGAGGAGAACTCAGTTTCTGGGAAAAGGTTGAAAATGCAATCGAAGCGGGAGCTGCAGGTGTGATCATCTATGACAATACGGACAGCGCCTCCCCAATTAATCCGAGCCTGGGAAATAATAGGAGTACCATCCCTGTAGTCGGCATTACCCAAGCAGATGGGAAGGACCTGCTATCAAAAGCTTCCTCAGGTGAGGTAAAAGTCAATTTAATGGTGCGTACTTTTACTAATCAAAAGTCACAAAATGTCGTCGCAGTGAAAAAACCGAAGGGCATATCAAATCCTGAAATTGTGTATGTTACTTCTCACCTGGACAGTGTACCCGGTTCTCCTGGGGCTAACGACAATGGATCCGGAACAGCCACCATTCTTGAATTGGCCAGAGCCATGCAAAATATACCGAATAATAAAGAAATCAGGTTCGTCACTTTTGGCGCGGAGGAAATCGGGTTAGTCGGATCCAGATATTATGTCAGCCAACTGCCTAAAGAAGAAATTGACAGAAGCATTGCCAATTTCAACTTGGACATGGTCGGGACAAAATATGAGCCTGCTTCCCAACTATATGTCAACACGGTTGATGGGAAATCCAATCTTGTATGGGAATCAGTAAAAGCGGCTTCAGACAGGTTAAACATAGACGACAATGTGTTAAACCTTTACCAATTCAGCAGATCGGACCATGTGCCTTTCCATGAAGCCGGCATCGATGCAGCGTTATTTATCTGGATGGAGCCCGGAACAGCAGGTTTGGAGCCTTGGTACCACACGCCGAACGACAAGATTGAAAACGTCAGCCCTGAAAGAATTCAAACGGTGGGCAATATTATTCATTCAGCTGTATCCGAGCTTGTTACCCAAAAACAGGGCGTACAGTCGAAAAAAGCATCTTAATATTCGGACAACCGGGCAGTTCTTTGTGAGATTCCCTTGCAGGAACAATCAAAGCCTAAAATCAGGGGACCTGTTCCCCTGATTTTTAGTTAACGCCGGCAAGCAGATTATATATGCCTTTTGGCAGGGGGCTTCCGGTTTCTTTTTTATCGAAGTCCAAACTTGCACAAAGTAACTTAGTACTAAAAAACAATAATATGCCTGTTTCTTTGGAACTGTTTTAAAGAGTTTTTATTCTAATATTTAGATAAATCTGATAAGATTCCATTAGACAATGTTTGCTTATCTCCAATCATAAACGCCATCTTTCTTCTTAAATCGGAACAAATGGAAAATGCTTCAACCTTTTCGACATTAGGATATTCGTCAAGCCCTCCCAAAAGAAACCACTTTTTTGTTTTGAATATAACATTTAATACACGGTTTAACTTTATTAGTTACGTATAGTTATGTGAAGGAGGTGATTAGCAGACTGTAGTCATGAATTGAAGTTGTTGATGCTGTAATGGACACTGGACGATTAACCTCTACATAACTCTATTAATCAACTAAATGACAAAGAGGAAACAATTTGAGAGGAGTGAGAAAGATGTTAAAGAGACGCTTGTTTTTGGTGGCTGCAGCTCTGTTCCTTGTTTTTTCTTCCAGCGGGATAGCCGGAGCGGAGTCGGAGAGCATTGTTGGCTCTGAAATCATTCTATACGATGAAATGGTCGACATTCTTGGGCAGTTGGAAGAACAAAGTGATGGCAAACTGGATGTATTTACGCTGAGGGAAATAGGGATTGAAGAAGGAAGAAGTGAAACAGGCAAAGACCTTTATGTTGCAAAAATTGGAAATGGGGACAGAAATATTTGGGTTCAAGGACGAATCCATGGGAACGAGCCTTATGGTACAAATGCAACACTGCGTTTGATTGAAAACCTGATAAACGAAAAAGACGTTTCTTACAAGGAAATTCTAGAAGAGTTAACTGTGTATTTTATCCCAATGTATAATGTTGACGGTGCCAATAGAAATCAGCGGGGAACGATCCTGTATGACCATGAGACTGGAGAACCCAAGCTGAATGATAGGGGACAAACAATTACGGTCGATTTGAACAGGGACTGGGTCGACGGTGGCTTTGACGCAATCGAATCAGTCGGATACTACAAATTATGGACGCAGATCAAGCCTGAATTTATGATGGACATCCACCATCAGGGGAATAAAAACTTCTATGGGACAAATATTCCTGTGACACTGTCACTGGGAATCTCTTTAAATCCCGGAGGACCAACTCTTCCTAACCTCAAAGGCGGGGAGTATGAGGATTTGACACGTCAAGCAATGGTTACTGTATTCGATGCGCTGAAGCCATATAAAGAGTTTACCGTTGACCAATATATCACCGGAACCAATGTCATTGATATCCGCGGCGGTGTTTCATCGGGAATGATGATGGGAATCAACTATGAAGGTCTCAATGAAGAAGGGCACAGCAACCCTGCTGTCTTTCTTGAAACATCTGGCCAATTCCTTGATGGAGAGCGGGAGCCTTTGATTCAGCAAAATATTATCGCTACTCACGCATTTTTATCCGGGCTTGCGTCCGGAGAATTGTATAAAGCTGACCCTGAACGTTGGAACGAAGTTCCGATCCGGCCTATCAGCGGCTTCAATACTGATTATCAAGGAGTTATTCCGATTAATCCTCCACGTCCGGAAATTCCGGTGAAAGTGTCTGCAGACCACATTAAAGCGCTTGTTGAACGTTACGAAGAAATTGGAAAGTTTGCAAACAAGGGTGCTGCCCAAACATTGAAGGTACATGCCACATCCCTGAAGCATTATGAGGAGACGGGACAATATGATAAGGTCATTAAACATCTGGACGGATTTAATAAATTGATAGACCAGCAGAAAAAGACTAATTTGATGACCGATGGAACATATCAAATGCTGAAAGCCAACAGTGATTATTTGAAAGTTTTAATGGAAAAACAGAAGAATCAGGCGGTTGGTGGCAAAGCCGGCTAGAGATGATTATACCCCTGGGCTGCAACTTCAGTGCAGGGGTTTTACCCTGAAAAACTCTCGAACGGGAATAAAGAACTAGTTTTTAATAAGTAGGTCACATGAACGATATTACTAATATACTAGCAGTCATTGCAAAAAATGTTATCTTTATAATGCTATATAATCATTTTATTCCAAACTATAACAATCTTCTAAAAATACTGATATAATCAACGAAGAAAATCAAAAATTTTATACAAGGGGGGGAATTAAGTGTCTTACAGACGATTTGTGTCACATTTCTTGACGGGGACAAGCATCGTTGCTTTGACTGTATCCTCTTTTTTTGTAAACCCCGTTGAAGCAGCACCGAAAGAGGATGCAACCAAGGTGGAGTTTGAACGGAAAGCGGCGCTTGTGGAAATTGTCGTACCGGATCGGAAAGCAGTGGAGGATCTAGTTGTCAAAGGTTACGATTTGACAGGCTATGTCAGTGACCGGAACGGGCAGCTCGAAGTGCAGGCTGTTTTAACAGAGGCTGATATTGAGGTGCTCAAACTAAAAGGGTATAAAGTGACAGTCATCCAAACTGCTGAAGAAGGCGAAAAGCTATTAAGGCAGCAGGAACAAACAGAAAAACAGAAACGCCAACCGGCACAGCAGGAAGACAAGATTAAGGTGTTCCGGGCAGATTACTTCAAAAATCAATCAGGACTGTTTCTGTATCTTGAAGTGAAGTCAAGTGCAGGCCCGGACGTTGGCATGACGGCAGAATGGACAGATGGCAAGGGAAATAAACAGACAGCCACAATGACCCGGAAAATTGATGCCGGAGAATATTTATATCATTACGTATTAACCGATATTGATTCTGTTCCGGAAAATGTAGTCATTACTACCAATCAGGGCGGGAAGGCCGAGACAGGTTTAAAAGAATGGATCGGCGACGGCACCCCGGCGGATGATGAGTATTTCAGCGACTTCGTTGACAAATACATGACACCTACTGAAGTAACAGAGCGAATCGAGCAGCTTGCCGAAGATTTTCCGGAGCTGGCGGAAATTGTCGCTCTTCCTGAAAAAACAAATGGATATAGAAGAAAAGCCCAGGCCACAGTCGGAAGTGTGGCGAACTCCGCTTTTGTCCTTACATCAAAGGCATGGGGACATGAAGGAGGAAACGATATTACGGTTGACATCAGACCCTCAAAAAGTGTAAATGCCGCTTTGGAGGTTATGGTCGAGGGCAGCCATTTGACTGTGAATCTGGGAAATAACAGTACATCGGATGCAGTGATCAAGGCCATTAACGAAAAAGCCGGCGATTTGGTAACTGCGACAAGGTATAGAAATTCCAACGGAACCGGCATTGTTCAGCCGCAAAGCAATATTAAGCTGACCGATAATTTAAGGGCTCCAAAAGAAGTTTCGAGAGATCCATTTGAAATAAAAGCTATTCGTATCGGCAAGGTGCGGGACGGCTCTAAACCAGGTGTCTTAGGTTATTCCCAGGAACACGCGCGTGAATGGGTAACACCGCTCGTGGCTGTTGAAACGGCGGAGCGTCTGCTCAGGAACTATCACACAGACGAAAAAACAAGAAAGCTAGTAGATAATCTGGATATTTTCATTGTTCCCAGCATGAACCCTGATGGCGGTCACTATTCATTCTACGATTACAATATGCAGCGCAGAAATTTGACAAACCATTGCGGACCGGAAGCCTCCGACCCGGCTTACCGCAATTCATGGGGAGTCGATTTAAACAGGAACTATAAAATAGGATCTGTATGGGACGGCTGGATCGGCGGTTCGAAAAGCTGTACATCCGATACTTTTGCCGGACCGGAACCATTCTCGGAACCGGAAGCACGGAATTTGAATTGGCTTGCGGAACAAAATCCGAACATCAAATTTGCTATGAATATTCACGCATATGGCGGATATTTCATGTGGTCACCTGGCGCATATGATGCAAACCGGGTAACGCTGCCTCGTCCGACAGCTGGAGAGGAAGCTTATTATTGGCAGGCGTCCGAGCATATTTTAAAAAAGATCAAAGAGCATCGCGGAACGGTTATCTTGCCAAGCAGGACCGGGCCGATTCCTGATGTTTTATATTCAGCAGGAGGTAACTCTGCGGATACGCTTTGGTACGAGCACGGCATTTATGCATGGAACTTTGAAGTTGGTGCAGATCTATGGGATGCCAGAACGAAGCGTTGGACAGCCGTTGGTTTCCAGCCGGCATTCAGTGAAGGGCACGCTGAAGCGATGGAATTCGCCAATGGTTTGATCGGGATGTTTGAAGTGGCTTATGAAAATGCCAACGACGATGTCAATCCCGAATCAAAAATTGTTCCTGGAGCGGGAACGTACAATAATCCTGTAGAAATCAAATTTGAGACGAGTGAACCGGCGACAGTCTATTATACGCTGGACGGTTCAAGACCAACGCTTAAATCCAAAGTGATTGGAGTTGGGGGTACAAGGGAAGCTGCAGAAACAATAAAGATTGATGAAACGACAACCCTCAAATGGTTCTCAGTGGATGCGGCAGGCAATATTGAAAACGGATACAATCCTGACGGAGACAAAAACAACTACAACGAAGCTAAAATTGTCATCGATTACTTGGAAGGAAATATAAGCGCCAAAGCAATGAAGAAGCTTGTTGAGCGCTTCGAATCTGAAGATGAATTTAATGGCGCTGTTGCGGCACGTGCATTAAAAACCCACTTGACTGCTGTAGAACTCTACGAGCAGAAAAAGGAAGCGGAAAAAGTCATCAAGCATATGGGCAGCTTCAAGACCTTGATAGATCAGCAGGAAAAGGGCAAGCTTATTTCCGGGAAAGCTGCACGTATTCTAAAAGGCTACGCGGACGATTTGATAGAAAAATGGGATACGAGTTTTAATCCTGAAAAGGCGATGCAGCATCTAAAACACTTAAGTGTTGATATCGGTCCAAGGGTTACAGGTACGGATGAAGAAAGGCAGGCTGCCCAATATATTCAAAATGAGTTCGAAAGACTCGGTTATGACGTTTCTGCTCAGGAATTCAGTATTAGGGACAGGGTCAGCGGTGAACTGAAAATTGTCTCTGATAACAACAAAAAGCTTCATTCGGCGGTGTCAGCCGGTTCCGCCCAGACGGATGAAACGGGTGTGACTGGTGATGTCTTCCATGCAGAATTGGGCAAACCGGAGAATTTTACAGGTGAAGCGGAAGGGAAGATCGCTCTCATACAAAGAGGGGAGATCTCATTCTGGGAAAAGGTGGATAATGCGACAAAGGCGGGAGCAGCCGGCGTCATCATTTATGACAATACGGAAAGCCTTGCCCCTATCAACCCGAGCTTGGGAGACAACAAAAGCACAATTCCTGTGATGGGAATTACGCAGGCGGATGGAAAAGCGCTGCTTTCGATGATTTCCTCGGGTGAAGCGAAAGTAAATTTGACAGTACGCACACTGACAAATCAAAAATCACAAAATGTCATTGCGGTTAAAAAGCCAAAAGGCATTGAAAATCCGGAAATCGTTTATGTTACGGCGCATTATGACAGTGTACCCGGTTCTCCGGGAGCTAACGACAATGGATCGGGAACTGCCTCCATCCTGGAGTTGGCGAGAAACTTCAAGGACATGCCAACCAATAAAGAAATCAGATTCATCGCGTTTGGCGCGGAAGAGATTGGATTGGTCGGCTCCAGATATTACGTCGGCCAGCTGCCGAAAGAAGAGGTTGACAGAAGCTTAGTCAACTTCAATCTGGATATGGTTGGAACGAATTGGGACAAGGCTACCCAATTGTCTGTGAATACCGGCGATGGCAACTCCAACCTTGCATGGGAGGCCGGAAAAGCGGCAGCCGGCAAGCTGGGAATCGACCAGAAAATCATGCATATGTACCGCTCAGGCGGATCGGATCACATTCCGTTCTATGAAGCCGGTATTGATGCAGCACTTTTCATCTGGGAAGAGCCGGTCGTTCATCGCTTGGAGCCATGGTATCACACACCTGGTGACGTGATTGAAAAGGTCAGCCCGGAAAGAATGGGCATTATCGGAAGCATTATTAACCAGGCTGTAGCGGACCTCATGGCCCAAGAAAAGGCGGATCAAACGAAAAAAGCATCTTAATTGAAAGGAGTCAGTACGATGAGAGGCTTTCAAACAGTAAAAAAAGCAGCAGTTTACTTGAATAGCAATCTAGTAGTCAAGCGGCTTGCCATATTATATTTGTTGATTTGTATCGCCTCTCTTCTGACTACTCCCACAACTGCACATTACACCCATGAGGAAAGTGTTCCAGGGGAAATGTCTGTCAGCGGCCAACTGGAGGAAGCTGAAGAATTCGTTACAGAGGATGATGAGGTAGAAAAGGAAACAGACGAGACAAATGAACCAGAGGATCATCGATTGAAACAAAATGAGGCTGAAAAGCCGATCAATGAAAAAGAGGAAAAGCCGGAAACAGGCCAGGCAGAGCAGCAGGCCGAGAGTGATTCTAGCGGTCAAAGTGAAAAAAACGAGACAAATGAATCCCAGCCTGAAGATCAAAATGAGGCTTCCGATCAATCCGGTGACAGCAGCAATGCCGAGGGACAGGAAAGTGGCGAAAAAGCCCCTTAATCCAAACAAAGGCTGGAGTGATTTTACAATGAACTGGCAAAAGACAAAAAAAATCGTGGGAAGTATCGGATCCACTTTCATGTATATCATCCTGGCTGTGATCTTGTTCAATGTCGTCACTTCCAAAATGGCAGGGGAACCTCCCAGCATCTTCGGCTATCAAATGAAGGCTGTTCTGTCCGGGTCGATGGAACCTGGCATAAAAACCGGATCCCTTATTTTGATCAAGCAGACGGCTAATGGGGATCAATTTAAAAAAGGTGATGTCATCACTTTTATTACAGAGGAAAAAATCCTCGTAACGCATAGGATTGCCGAAGTGAAAGACGGAGGACAACGTTATATCACAAAAGGCGACAATAATAATGGGCCTGATCTGGAACCTGTCCATATCAATAATATAGTCGGCAAATATACGGATATTACCATTCCGTATGTCGGTTATATATTTAAAATCACCGAATCGCAGCTGGGAGGAGCGCTTCTTCTGTTTTTACCGGGAATCATGCTTGTGTTCTATGGGTTGTTCAGTATTTGGCGAACGGTACGCATGCCTGAAACCTACAAGGATGCGAAAGGCGTAGACGCCAAATGAAAAAATTGGCAATACCTATCTCATTGAGATAGCAAAAATAAATTATTGGGGGAATAAAAAATGTCAATGAAGAAAAAGTTTGGTATGGGTATGATGTCCGTGGCGCTGGGAGCTGCTTTGATCGGCGGAGGTACATACGCTTATTTCAGCGATGCCGAAACAACGAACAACACCTTCGCAGCGGGTACTCTTGATTTGACTCTATCTCCGACGGAAATTATTAATGTTGAAAATATTGCTCCTGGCGATTCATTTATCCGTGACTTTGAATTAGGAAACGGAGGAACTTTGGACATTGATAAGGTATTGCTGGAAACAGATTATACCGTCAATGATCCCAAGGGAGATAATACGGAAGATATGGCAGAGCATATTCAGGTCGAGTTCTTGTATAACGTAGATAATTTTGATGAAGTCATTTTTGAAACTACTCTAGCGGAACTAAAAGATATGACTCCGGAAGCGGTCAATCAAAATGTTTTTTATCCCGAACTTGGTGATAAGGGACTTCCGGCCGGAAAAACCCATGACCTTATAGTCAAATTTAACTTCCTTGATGACGGAGAAGATCAAAACCAGTTCCAGGGAGATTCTCTGGAGTTGACATGGACGTTTAATGCGACGCAAAAGCCAGGCGAACAAAAATAGGGGACAAGCTCGGAGCAGGTGATCATCCTGCTCCGATTTAACGGAATATTTTTTCTTTTAAAAACTGAATACGAGGGGGCTTTTATATGAAAATACGCCGGTTTGGCGCTTTTATGTCGGCGGTATTGATCAGTTCTACGCTGGTCGGGTTTTCGCCCAAAAACATAGAGTACAATAATCCTGGCACTGCGGCTATAGCCGAGGAGCAGCTGGAAGCCAGTATAGTCAATTTGCAGGCGCTTCTTGACAGGATGGAGAAAGATGGGGACATTGCAAGTCCGGCAGTCGCCCGAACTTTGAAAACCCATGTCACGGCGGTGGGGCATTATGAAAACAGCAAATCGTACAAAAAAGCGATCAAACACATGGAAAGCTTTCATGTCCTATTAAACAGCTATGAAAGCAAAAGGATGGTTTCCGAGAATGCCGCCAATCTTTTAAGAGATTATGCGGATGCGCTGATCAGCAAGTGGGATGTCATTTTTGATTCTGGTAGAGTGATGGATTACTTGCATCAATTAAGTGTGGAGATCGGGCCGAGAGTTGCCGGCACGGAAGGTGAAAAGAAAGCCGCGGAGTATTTGAAGAGCCAATTCCAGAGCTTAGGATACGATACGTCCATTCAGGAGTTTGCGATTAACAACCGTACAGAACGGACATTGAGAATCCTGACCAATAATAAGGAAATAGCTTTGGGTGCTGCAACAGGATCTGCTGTCACCGGCGAAAAAGGGGTTACAGGTGCTATTTATCATGCAGGCCTTGGCCAGCCGGGCGATTTCTCGGATGATGCAAAAGGGAAAATTGCTTTGGTCCAAAGGGGAGAGAACTCCTTCTGGGAAAAGGTCCAGAATGCGACGGATGCCGGAGCGATTGGCGTTGTCATTTACGATAATGTGGACAGCCTTTCCCCGCTTCGTCCAACATTGAATAACAATAGTTCGATTCCTGTAGTTGGAACAACCAAGGAGTTGGGAGAATCTATCCTTGCACAGCTTTCCAAAGGGGAAGTGAAAGCGAACCTGGTTATTCATACACACACAAATCAAACATCCCAAAACGTTATCGCTGTGAAGAAACCTAAGAACGTTGTAAACCCTGAAATTGTGTATATTACGTCTCATTATGACAGTGTACCTTATTCTCCGGGAGCGAATGATGATGGATCGGGGACCAGTACAATTGTTGAACTGGCAAGAACTTTAAAGAACTTCCCGACTGACAAGGAACTAAGATTCATAGCTTTTGGTGCGGAAGAAATCGGGCTGGTCGGCTCGAATTACTATGTGAACAATCTTCCTAAGGAAGATATTGACAGAAGCCTGATCAATTTCCAGATGGAAATGCTCGGAGCAAAATATGAACCCGCTTCTTATCTTGCGGTCAACACTGTCGATGGGAAAGCCAACACTGCATGGGATTACACAAATGCTGCATTTGACAAGCTAGGGAAGGATAAGGAAAAACTGATTCTTTTCAGAAGAGGGTCGTCTGACCATGTTCCATTCCATAATGCGGGTATAACAGCAGCTTGTTTTAACATGGGAACGTCAGACGGCGGATTGGAACCCGAATACCACACTTATCATGACACAATCGAAAATGTCAGCCCTGAAAGAATTCAATTCGCAGGAGACATTATAAGCAAAGCCATATTTGATTTTCTGGCAGACCACAATAGTCAGGGAAAAGTTTTAGATGAAGCTTCCTAAATAAATATTGTACTCATGATTTATAGAGGGATTCGCTCTTGGAATCCCACGCTTTCCTGCCCAAGCTCGTAGTTTATCGCAATAACGGGCACAAATATCCAGGATTGGTTACCGCTTCACAGGCCTTTTCTTCAGAGGGAAATAACAGACCCTAGAGTAGATGCTGGATAACTGCTTTTAAGAGACATTCTCTGTTTACAAACGTATTTTATTTGGTTCAAATTATATAAAGTTGTAGACTTCATCTGATATAAGGGGGTGTGAATGGTGGACTTAATAAAAAAATTCAAGGCCGGCTTGTTGTCAATCATGCTTGGTATCGCCCTAATCAGCGGTGGAACATACGCTTATTTCAGCGATAATAAAATAACGGATAATACATTCGCATCCGGAACCTTGGATTTGTCTGTCAATCCGAATACATTGATTGATGTAAAGAATATAAAACCGGGAGACTCCTTTCTTCGGAATTTCACCCTTAAAAACAACGGTTCACTGGACATTGGAAAAGTCATTATAGAGACCAATTATACAGTGAACGATGCAAAAGGCGATAACACGGAGGATTTCGGGGAACATATTGCGGTGGAGTTTTTGATGAATATGGACAAGCATAATCAGCCAATCTATAAGACTACACTGGCAAGCCTGAAAAATATGTCACCGGATGCCGTAGCAAAAAATATCACCATTCCGGCAATCGGTAAAGAAGGGCTCCCCAAAGGTGCCAGTGACCGTCTTGTTGTAAAATTCACCTTTGTTGACAATGGAGAAGACCAGAACCAATTCCAGGGGGATTCACTCAAGCTGGAATGGAAGTTTGTTGCGATGCAGGCAAAAGGCGAATGATGTTGATGCGGGCAGGGGGATTCCTGCCCTGTTTTATTGTACATCATAGTTAGTGGGAGTTCCTGGAATGGGTTTTCAGTAAATACTATATCAACACAAATATCTTCATTCTGTAATTATATCAATGCACTTTTTCATATACAGAGTAACCGGCTCTTCCCATTTTCTCACCCAATTGACATTAAAAAGGCTGGCTCCAGTTCTGCGTATGAACAAGTCTTCAGGTGTTATAGCCATTTCGTGCATGATTGAATAGTGAACAAGTAATTTAATCGTCAAAGGCAGTTCGACGTCCGGCAATAGTAGACTCTCCATTGATGCAACAATATCCGCGTTCGTTCCATACACTGCCGCAATTCTTCTCGCATCCTCTTCACATAAGCCAATTTCCTGTAATTCCTTGCTTTTTCGGCCAATAAAGAGTTCATATTCTTTTGGGCTCTCAAATTCTCCGCCGGAAAGCCGCAGCTTTCTTGTTATGCATGGACTACTTTTTATTCCGTCTTCATCCAGTAATTTTGCCAGCATATCTGTCACCGTTTCGGCCATTTTCCTGTAGCCGGTCAGCTTTCCTCCTGCAATGGTAATCAAACCGGATTCGGAAACCCATATTTCATCTTTGCGTGATATCTCAGAAGGCCCTTTTCCCTCTTCTTGAATTAAAGGACGAACTCCGGACCATCCCGACTCTATGTCGTCGATGTTAATCCCTAAATCCGGAAACATGTATTGGATGCATGATATCAAATATTCTTTGTCTTCCTCTAAAATGGGAGGATTGCTTAAGTCTCCCTCAAAAAAAGTATCCGTAGTTCCTACATATGTCTTGCCGTCTCTTGGAATGGCAAATACCATCCGGCCATCCGGTGTATCAAAATAAACGGCCTGCTTTAGCGGGAACCTTTCATTATCAATAACAATATGAACACCCTTTGTATGAATGAGACCTTTCCCTTTTATTTTTTTGTCCTTTTCAATAATTTTCTCTACCCAAGGCCCTGTCGCGTTTACAACCTTTTGACACGTTGCTTCATATAATTTGTCTGTAAAAACGTCTCGAACCTTAACACCTGAAATTTTGCCGCCTTCATAGAGGAAGCCTTCTGCCTTCGTATAATTCAGAAGATCAGCGCCCTTTTCGAATGCCTTTTTAGCGACCTCTATTGTCAGCCGGGCATCGTCCGTCCGGTATTCAACATAATAGCCGCCGCCGATCAAACCATCCTTCTTTAAGAGCGGCTCCTTTGCCAAGGTTTCTTCGCGTGACAGCATTTGGCGCTTCTCATTCTTTTTTACACCTGCTAAAAAATCATACACACGCAGTCCTGCAGAAGTGGAGAGCTTTCCAAACGTACCTTTCTTATAGATTGGAAGCAGCATCCACTCAGGATGTGTTACGTGCGGAGCATTTTCATATACAATTGCACGCTCTTTCCCGACCTCTGCAACCATATTTATTTCAAACTGCTTGAGATATCTGAGCCCGCCGTGGACAAGTTTTGTTGATCGGCTTGACGTTCCGGCAGCAAAGTCCTGCATTTCCACAAGAAGTGTTTTTAGACCTCTCGTTACACAATCCAGCGCAATCCCCGTTCCGGTTATACCGCCTCCAATAATAATGACATCGTAGTGCTTTTCACCGAGACGCTTCAACAATCGTTTTCGCTCTATAAAAGAAAAGGTTCTCATATTGTCATTCCTCCAATAATAAAAGCCACCACAATTTCCCTGTTAGAAAACAGGGGATTGTAATGGCCTTTTCTCGCGATCTCCGACCTTATATTATATTTTTAACAAAGCACTTCTGTGATAAACTAAAAATACAGAAGAAAAGGATGTGATTTAGCAAATATGAGAATCGAAGACATGGTAGAATCGCAGATTATCGCATCAGTCAAAAGTGAGGAAGACTTGGATAGCGCGTTAAAGAGCAACGTAAATATCGTTTTCTTGCTCACAGGCAACCTTTTAACTGCTGAACGATACATTTCCCAGCTAAGAGAATCAGGGAAATACGTCTTTCTCCATCTTGACTTCATCGAGGGACTTTCAAATTCCCGCAGCACCATCAGCTTTATTGCAGAAGTATGGAAGCCGACAGGAATCATTACGACAAAAGGGAACATGATCAAATTCGCCAAGGAAATGAATCTCATGACTATTCAACGAATTTTCCTGCTTGATCGAAGTGCCCTCTATAAAGGGATTGAGATGGTCAAATCATGCAATCCTGATGCAGTCGAAATCATGCCGGGGATCATGCCGAAAATCATTGATCAGCTTGCATCCGAACTTCATTACCCAATTATTGTTGGGGGGCTGGTTTCAGAAATTCAGGAAGTTTACGATGCACTAAAAGCCGGTGCACTTGCTGTTTCTTCAGGTAATCCTGCCATGTGGAATTATGAAATTTAATATCCGGCATCAACTTTGAGCCCTAAGCAAAATAGCTTCTTCTATATTTGATCAATTTCCTTTACGCTTTGAAGTGTATATTTGGGACGGTCAATGGCGGTTTTCAGCATAGATGAGTTCGTGATTCCTGTCATGACAAGAACGGAATTCATCCCTGTTTCATTTGCCATCCGGATATCAGTCTCGAGCCGGTCCCCAACCATATATACGTTTTCAACGGGCAGCTGAAGGACTTTATCCAATACATAGGTTGCCATAAGTGATGATGGTTTTCCTGTTACCATTGTTATTGTTTCTCCAGTTGCTCCTTCGACTGCTCCGATCATCGCACCACAGTCAGGAATTTCTCCCTCTTTTATGGGACACGTCCGGTCGGGGTTCGTTGCGATGATCTTTGCACCGTTTCTCCATGCCTGGAAAGCAGTATTTAATTTATTGTAATCGAACCTTCGGTCCCATCCTAGAACAACATAGGAAGCCTGTTCGGGATTATCCGCAATTCTGATCTGCTCTTCCGCCAATTCGTCAAAAAGCGGCTCCTCCCCAATGACATATGCAGTATCGTTAGGTCCCATGCTATCTTTTAAATATTTTGCCGTAATAAAATTCGAATTGATCACTTCATCCAACGATACATCTACCCCTAGCGAAATCAATTTTTCCACATAATCAGCCCGACGTGCTATTGACTTGTTCGTCAGAAAGATTACACGGTCACCTCGTGATTTCAACCTGGCGATTGTGTCGGCTGCGCCTTCAATAATTTCATCATCGACATAGATTGTTCCATCCAGGTCGAATATGAACCCTTTCATAACTGTCACTCCTGTAGTTACATCTGCTTTTGTCCCAATCGATTTGCAAGGGCTTGCAATAGTAGTACAAGGACCACCAAAACCACGGACATGGCTGCGGCTGTATAATATTCACCCCGCAGGATATTTTGAAAGATGGCTAAACTCATAGGTGCCCATTCCGCCGGAGCGAGAAGGATTGATACACTCGCTTCCTTAATCACCGTAACAAATACAAGAACAGATCCCGCTGCTATCCCTGGAAGCATAAGTGGACCTATGATGGTCATTGCAGCTGTAAGTTGTGTAGCGCCCAGGTTGATGGCGGCCTCCTCGATGTCCTGCTTGATGGCACGCATTGTCCCCATCGTTGACCGTATCATGTATGGAAGCCGTCTGATGGTATACGCGATGATAAGCAGGATTGCTGTTCCCGTCAATTGAAGCGGGGCGGTATTAAATGTTTGGATAAGCGCGATACCGAAAGCAATCCCGGGCACGACCAACGGAATGGATACGATAAAGTCCATTGCAGAAGACTTCTGACGGACAACAAAATAAGATACGAATGTTGAAATAATGACACTCAGAACTAAAGCGCCAAGCGCAAGAATAATACTGTTTTGAATATTCCCGATCGACGTAGAAAAGATAGTTTTATAGTGCTGAAGTGTATACCCGTTTGGCAACGGATCTTTTCCCCAAGTTGTCGCGAATGATTGAATCGCTATTGACATCATTGCCAGCAATGGAATAAGAACAACGAAAAGGGAATAGATTGAAAGCGTCCAATTCAAAGGCCTGTTTTCACTGAGTTTCTGCTGCTTTGGCTTTCCGGACACTGTTCCATAATTCCTTCCTTTTGTGAATAAATGTTGCAGCCAGAAGAAAAATCCGGCAACCAATACCATAACAACAGTTAGGATTGCAGCCCCACCCCAGTTGAAGAACCCTGACATTTCACGGTAAGCCTCAACAACGAGCAAATTCGTTTCTTTTGGTGCCAATATGATCGGCGTACCAAAATCAGAGAAACTTACCGTAAATATGAGTAGGGCGCTTGAAATGATGCCTGGCAATGCAAGTGGAAAGGTGATAAATACAAACGTAAAGAAGTTTTTCGCCCCAAGGTTTTGTGATGCCTCTTCCAAGCTCAAGTCACTCACTTTAAATGCGGCAACTAGCGGCCAAAGTGCATATGGAAAGAAGAAGAAGACTTGAACAAGCACAATGCCTGACATGGAATATGGATTGATGAACATCCCTTCTCCGCCAAGAGCATTGTAAATCTGTGTAACCCAGCCTGAACGGCCAAGCATGATAATGAATGCATATGCAGAAATGAAGGTTGGTACGATGAGCGGTACCATGCATAGTGCTGATATTGTTTTCTTGAACGGCATTTTTGTGCGTGCAATTCCATAAGCCAGCGGAATGCAGACAAGAGTAACAATAATTGTTACTAAAAATGAGAGCAATAAGCTATTTTTTAAAGCTGAGAAGTAGCTCTTTGCCGTAAAAATCTTTTTATAATTATCAAATGATGCCGCTTTGAATTTTTCCATAGTTGAACTGAAGATTGCCGGGTCAGTAATCGAACCGAGCAGGCTAATCGGTTGTCCAGTAAAGCTGACGAGGAAAACTGAAATAAGCGGAAGAATCAGGAACAGGCCAAAAAATATGTAGATCAGAACTTTTACGACCGTAAGGCCATTAAATTCTCCTTTAATTTTCAAATCAAAAGCACCCTTTCATGTTCAACCGTAAGCTTTACCTTCTTACCCTCTTCGAAAATCCCTGTTCCGCTGGAATACGTGGTATCAACGATGAGCTGGTAGCTACCAACTTGAACATCATATCGAACTATTGAACCAAGGTATGTTGACATGAGGACCTTTCCTTGAATTACATTCGTATCTGCTCCATTCACTGCTTTGTCTGCATCTACTACCTTCACATGCTCTGGTCTAATGATGACATCAACTTCAGTTTTGTCCGTCTTGTTCGCAGACCGCAATACGAATCCGTCTCCTTTTACAACGGTCAAGCTGTTTTCTTCCCCCTCAACTGAGGCTTTAAGAATATTAGATGTTCCAACGAAGTCAGCAATGAATGGAGTGGCCGGATTACTGTATAAATCTGTCGGCGTTCCAACCTGGACCACCTTTCCATGATCCATAACCGCAATTCGGTCAGCCATGCTCATCGCTTCCTCCTGATCATGTGTAACAAAAATGGTCGTTATCCCCAGGTCCTGTTGGATTGACCGGATTGTATTTCTCATCGAGTGACGAAGCTTTTGATCAAGGTTGGAAAGCGGCTCATCCATCAGGAGCACCGCCGGCTCCATGACAAGTGCACGCGCCAATGCTACACGTTGCTGTTGTCCACCTGAGAGCTCACTCGTCAAACGATCCGAATACTGTTCTAGCTCAACATAGCGAAGCATTTCCATTACTTTGTTTTCAATATTTTTCGGTGTCTTTCCCAGCCGCTTTGATAAGAGACGGGTGTAGATTGGGAACTTTGCGAAAAAATTGCTTGAGTTAAGCTGTTTAATATTCAGGCTGTATGCTACATTATCAAACACATCCATATGCGGGAAAAGCGCATAGCTTTGGAACACCATTCCACAATTCCGCCTGTTTGCTGAAATCCCTTTCATTTCGCGATCACCTATATAGATTGCGCCAGTCGTCGGACTCTCGAAACCCGCGATACACCGCATCGTTGTCGTCTTTCCACAACCCGACGGTCCAAGAAGGGCGAAAAACTCGCCCTCTTGAATATCGAGATTGATGTCGTGCAAGGCTGTGACATCTCCGAACTTTTTCGTTAATTTTTCGATTTTTACCGAGCCCATAGTGTTCATCCTTTATTACTGAAATTTTTCTTTCCATTCATTCCGGATACGATCGTAGTTCTCATTCACCCAATCAATATCCAGATCAACTGCGTGTGATTTTACACTCTCCAATGAAAGTGGTGTTTTTGATTCAACCTCAGGGTTTATTGGAATATGGTACCAGTTTGCCAGTACTTGCTGACCTTCTTTTGAAAGCAAGAAATCGATGAATTTTTTGCCGCCCTCCTGATTTGGTCCGCCTTCTACGATGGAGGCAGGATTAACGAGAATAGGTGTCTTATCAGGTACGACAAAATCAACGCTTTCGCCTTTTGCTTTTAGTTCGTATGCCATGAAATCAAAGCCAACACCGATATGCGCTTCTCCCATGGAAACAGCTTTTGTTGGAGCTGATCCGGAGTCCGGTGTGGAGTTTGCCTGTTCAGCAAGTTTGTCAAAATATTTCCAGGCCTCATCTTCGCCCTTTTGCATCATTTGGCTCATAACCATTAAAGTAGCTGTTCCAGAAGCAGCAGGGTTGGAAAACTGAATTTTTCCTTTCCATTTTGGATCAAGCAAATCTTCCCATGTTTTTGGCGCTTCTTCTTCGGATACAAGCTCAGTGTTGTACGCAAATCCAAGAACAAAGATTTCTACACCGACATATTTCCCGTCTTCGTGTTTAACTTTGATTCCGTTTTCAACGACATCCCAATCAGCTGCAAAATCCGGGATATAAGAACCGATGATTCCTTTATCAACAGCCGCTTCGAACGGAAGGATGCCGCCTCCGCCGTACCAAACGTCCGCTTTCGGGTTGTCTTTTTCCGCCATCATTTGATTGACAAGAACGTTCGTACCCGCATAGTGCACATCTACTGTTTCATCATTCAATTCTTCATACTTTTGCTTTAATTCCTTCGTCATGTCAGGAGTTTCGGGAGAATAAAGCGTAATGCGGCCACTGTTCTTTCCGTCATCTCCAGATCCTGAAGAATCTCCTGCACATCCTGCCAAAACACCTAATACCAGTACAATACTGGCTGCTAATCCCGCTAACTTTTTCACAAAAATCCCCCTTTAAAGTTGTTGTTAATAAAGACAAAAATGAGATGGCCGACCGAAAGAAACCCTATCATTTGCAAGGGCTTACATTTCAGGCGTTCATCTCAACATCTCTGCCTTATTTTTGGAATTAATTCCATTATACTAAACTTTTAAAAAACTACAAGCTTAAATTCAGAAAAAATATTATTTTTCCCTCAACATGATAACCAATCAAATTTTTTTCCTATCTAATTTCAAGAGGAAACTATTGGCCCAATGAATGTAAAGCTCTATGCAACTTGATTTAGCAATATTCTATCAAATTAAAGTATGCAATTCACCGGTAAAAATAAGCAATTCAGTTACTTAGCCCTATCATGCATTTAGTCCAAGTGTATTAGAAACTATCATGTCTCAGGTAAAAAAGGACGATTTTTGGCGAAAAACAAAATTTTTACTTTCCAGAAAATTAACAATAATATATACTGCTAACCAATTGCTGTCTGGGTTAGTGAGAAAATCTACATACAAGGAGGAGTCGGAATGAGAAAGAGGAGAAACATTGTGATGAAGCTTGCCATGATTTTCACTATTATCGTTATAACTGCTGCCAGCTTTCCTTTTGAAGCAAGCCACATCGTTCGTGCAGAACAATCAGTATTGGTCGAAGAGAATTTTGATCGGTTGGATGACCGCTTGCCAGATGGGTGGAAGGTAATTGAAGGGCAAGCTGCGGTCGAGAACGGGAAATTAAAGTTAACCTCACCTTCCACTGCATCCCCGGCTAGAGTATTGGTGCCTCTCCCGGATGAAAGTAGAGATATCGTTTTTGAAGCAGATATGACCTTTGTTTCCGCTGTTGAAGACACTCGTTGGGCATCTTTGATGTACAGAGTTCAATCTGAGGATTATCCGTACTATCAGTTTGCAATCCGGAGAGGAACAACGGCATTAAATGGAGTTGAATTCGCTGAGCGTGACGCTCAAAACAAGTGGGTTGTACCGGAAGCTACTTTTTTTACGGAAAACTTTGAGTATAATAAGCCTTACCGTTTGAAAGTTATCGTCAGCAAAAACCGAGTGCAGCAATTTATTAATAATAAACTTGTCATCAATAGCGACCAGGCAATGAATATGAAAAATGGGGACGTCGGATTTCAAGCAAGCGGATCAACCGTCCTTTTTGACAATGTGAAAGTATCGACATTTGACCAGGACTTGCCGCCTGTTGATAACTCAGGTGCTTTCCTTCCTGAAGAGGTTAAGACCAATATTATCAATGCACCGACACTTATCGGCAGTTCACTTTCAGCCGCAGCCGATGCAAATACAGCATCCGTCCTTCTTGATGTTGAAAGGAATGCCGCAGGTCACTTGGTGACGGGCGGACTGCCTCTTTCAGAAGCGCTTGCCAAAGTAAAAAATAAACATATTCCAATTCTAAAAATTGAACAGAGAGGGCTCGAAGAGGAGGTCGTTCATACACTAGATGAAACCCAATCAACTGATGTTCATATTGTTTCCTCCAACCCGGCTATTGTAAAAGCAATTACCACGCTGATGCCAACAGCACGAGGCGGGATCATCTATACGAAACAATCATTTAACAAACATGATCTTAACCAATTGGTCCGGACTGTCCATTCAAGTAATGCCAAGGTTGCGTTGATTCCCCAAAAAATACTTACAGTAGAAACTGTTCACTACCTGCACACAAGAATGGTCGCTGTGTGGGGAGTGGGTGCCGGAACGGAAAATGCCTCACATGAACTTATCCATACCGGTGTGGATGGCATGATTACAAACAATCCTGCTGCTTCTGTTGAGGCACTTGCAAAGTATCCAAAGAATACGATTGTTCAGCGGCCGATCGTCGCGGCACATAGAGGAGTTCCGTCTATGGCTCCTGAAAACACAATGGCTGGTTATCGACTTGCTTACGATTTGGGCGCGGATCAAATTGAAACGGATTTACAACTCACTAAAGACGGGCACATTATCATCATGCATGATACAACTGTGGACCGAACTACAAATGGCAAAGGCGCTGTTCGTGACCTTACCCTGGAAGAAATCCGCCAACTTGATGCCGGAAGCAAGTTTGGTGAAGAATTCGCAGGCGAAAAGGTTCCGACCTTCAAAGAGTTTTTGCAGGAATTCAAAGGGAAAGATGTAATTCTACTCATTGAATTAAAAGATGTAGACATTGAAGAACAAGCGATAAGAAAAATCAAGGAAGCGGGCATGGTCGACCAAGTCGTCCTTCAAAGCTTCGATCTTGGCAGCATGGTAAAATCTTTCGAGTTACATCCTGAAATTCCGGTCGGATACCTCTATTCCGCGGCAGTTCCAGGAACGCAAAGTGCCAAAATTAAAAACGCACAAAAAATGATGGATTATGGAACAAACTACAACGTTACGCTTAATGCAAGCTACGGAAGCACATACAAGGAATTTATCCAATACATGCGGCAACGCGGCATGCTTACCATGCATTGGACTTTCCGCGAGGAAGCACCGTTCCGTGATAAGCTTGCAGAAGGTCTTATTGGACCAATCACCGATTACATGCAATGGCTGACGGACTCACCCATCAACCTGGAAACACCTATCAAAAAAGTAAATCTAAAACCAGGCAAGACGTCTACGATTCGTGCAAAAGCTTTCGTAGACTACCGGACTGCAAAAAAGGAGAACATCCCAACTGAGTTATTCGTTACAGATAATACCGATGTTGTCCGAGTTAATGGCAATACAATCGAAGCAGTTTCTCCCGGAACTGCCCAAGTCTTCGTAAAACATACATTCTCAATGTTAGGACAGGAGTGGAATGTTGTTGGTGAGCCAATTGAAGTCCATGTAAAGGAGTAAAACCTATAATAAAGTAATGTCAGGGAAGAGGGGGGAAATACCTCAATCCGGATTTTTCTTCCTCGTCTGGATTGACATTAAGCCCCTTTAGTAAGCAATTTTTTTAGCCTTATCATTGTTGAACATTAAGATTTCTGAAGCTCGCTTAAACAAAAAACCGGGCCCTCGGGCCTGGTTTTTATCCAATCCTTTTGGCATTGACCTTGTTATCTTGTTCCATATTTCCCCAATAATCTTTCATTTGCTCTCTGCCCTTCTCTATATCAGGATTAAATTGAATGGCGGTTTGCCTCCGTAAAGCCTGAACCCGATGGATCCCCTCCTTCAGTATTTCATCTAATGATTGTCCTCCACTTTTCGCCTGCACGGCAATCGACAGCCCAGCTACAGATCCTTGGGCCATCGCAATTTTACCGCTTTCAATTCCCGTGATATTTCCGGCGACAAAGAGTCCCTGAAGAGGTGTTTCCATCTCTTCTGAATGGATTGGCACATGCCCGCCGAGCGCAGGTACGTATTTAAACGGACAGCCGGCGACAGCAGCCAGTTCAGCCAGAGGGTACAAACCGCCGGCAATGCAAACAAAATCCGCCTCATACTCTATCTCCAAGTCGGATATCCTGTTTCCGGAAGAATCGATATCTACGGCGCGAACACCTTCCACTTGCTCTTTGCCTACGATCTCAACTGCCGCTTTCTTTAATTGCAGCGGTGTTCCGTTTACCTTAATCCCATCTTTAGGGAAAAAGCATAATCCAGCCTTCCTTATCCAATCATTTTTCATCAAGCGGCTTCCTGCTCTGAGAAGAGGGGAAGGGGCAAGATGTGCAGCGTTTAACAGGGATTTTATCACTTTTTCCGGTACAGCTGCATCATTGCTTAATGAGGTCTTTTCAGGCAGAAAAATTCTGTCTACATGAATTCCCGCCAACTGGAGTTCATTTAAGATGGCAAAGGCCAAAATATTCGCTCCAATAATGATCCCTTTTTTTCCGACTTCCACTCTGTGCACATTGGTCATGACTTGGGCAGCGCCGATTGACATGACTCCGGGAAGGGTCCAGCCCGGAAGAGGTATCGGATATTCGGCTGCACCAGTCGCAAGTAGAACAAAAGGGGCTTGAAAGGAACCTTCATTTGTATAAACGTTCCAGAGGGCACCCTCTTTATAGAGGTTATAAACGGATACGCCGCAGCGTATATCCACGCCCAGTCCTTCCGCTTCTTCTTGAAGCCGTTTTGATTCTTCGATTCCATTCCACCATTGGCCGGATGGCTCCTGATGCAGCTGTCCGAGCAGCCTTCCGCCGGGCTTGATGAATTCATCGAGTACAGTAACACTCAATCCGTGCTCAGCCGATGAGATAGCTCCCGCCAAACCTGCAGGCCCTGCCCCAATTACAATTACATCCGTCACTGTTCTTCCACCATCCTTTTGACAATGTTCGGAAGCCGCTTTCCGCTTTCAATCAACATATCTTCTTCCACAATGGTTAGACAAGCCCTCTTATTCGGCTGGCCATTAACGGTAACGCGGCACTCCATACAGTGGCCGATATTGCAGTAAAAGCCTCTCGGTGTCCCGCTTTCTTCATGGACCCGGAGCCGGCGGACGCCGTTTGCCAACAAGGCCGCAGCTATTGTTTCCCCTTCCCGCGCATAATATAGCTTTCCATCAAATTGAAAAGGGATTGTTTTATTATTATCCAGTTTCCCAAGGATTGGGTGGTTCATAATCCTAGTCATTCATTTCACCTGCTGAACCGAAAGTGATGGGACGAACAGGGGGTTGATACTTTAAAGGAATTTCCGACATTTTTACATTCTTTACGGCACTTGCAATCATTTGATCTACGGATACCCGGCATGTCCGCCCCCCGCAAAAGCCCATTCCGGCTCTCGTTCGCAATTTTAGCTCTCTTGCCGTGCATTGGTGTTTTTCAGCTGTTTCTTGAATCTGTCCAAAAGTCACTTCCTCGCACCGGCAAACAACCATATCTTTGAGTCTATTCACTTGATCGCCTCCTCAAATCCTTGCTCAATATAAATGCAAGAAACATGCCATATTAAGATAATCCGAGGCGCTTCATTCGATTGTACAGAGTGGCCCGGGTGATTCCAAGTTGTTTCGCACATTGTGCTTTATTTCCATCGGTTATTCTTAAAGCCCGTTCAAGAACTTTCCTTTCATATGAGTCCATCTCTTCCTGTAGAGGAAGTACAGTCTCCTCTTCATCTTTTTGTATTTCCATCGTTTGATGAGCCGGATTTATTGCGGAAGCATTAGAAACGAAGGGCAAATATTCTTTTTTTATCAAGCCATCTGCCGAAAAAACGACCAAGCGCTCAACGACATTTCGCAGCTCCCGAATATTGCCCGGCCAGTCATAATGAAGCATTGCATGCATCACATCGGCAGGGAACTTTTGAATAGGGCGCTCATAACGGATCGATAATTCTTGTAAAAAATGGCTTGTCAGTTCAATGATATCTTCTTTTCTTTCTCTTAACGGGGGTATTTGTATGCTGACGACGTTCAATCTGTAAAATAAATCGTCGCGGAATTTCCCCTCTCTGACAAGTTCCGCCAAGTCGCGGTTAGTCGCGGCGATAATCCGAAAATCTATATCAATCTCTTTTTCTCCGCCAATTCGGTAAAATTTTTGCTCCTGTAAAACCCTTAAAAGCTTCACTTGCATATCAAGGGGCATTTCTCCAATTTCGTCGAGAAAAAGTGTCCCTCCCCGGGCAAGTTCAACCTTTCCTTTTTTTCCTTTTTGGTTTGCTCCGGAGAAGGCCCCTTTTTCATAGCCAAACATTTCGCTTTCAAATAGTGATTCGGGAATAGCTCCGCAGTTGACAGAAATGAATGGGGCATCTTCTGGCTCGCTAGCCTCATGGATTGCCTTGGCAAAGACCTCCTTGCCCACGCCGCTTTCACCCAAAATCAATACGGTGGACTTTACAGTACAAACTTTTCTGGCCAATTCAACCGTTTGCTGAAGGGAGGTGCTTTTTCCTTTGATGGGACTGAATGGATCACGGGTTTTTCTGTATTTTGCAACCTCCTGTTCCAGGCGGTGGACTTCTGTTGACATGTTGAATAGTTTCTCATTCAGCATGACCTGGCTCGTTACATCCATTTCGGATACGACCGCTCCGATAATTTTTCGATCGCAAAAAACGGGATTGGAATTAATCAGCACAAACAGGTCGGATCTGGGCTGATGTTGATGGTGGGTGATGCTTTTGCCTTTATAAAGCGACTTCAGTAATTCTAGTTTATCGGTGTCGAAAAAGTCGGTTATTTTTCTGCCCAATATCTCGCTTTGCTTGATTGAAAATATTTTCTCCGCACCTTCTGTCCAAGTCTGAACCACCTCATTCTCATCAATGACAGTCACTGAGGAGTCCGTTGTTTGAGTGACAGTATTGTAAAAAGCTCTTAATTGTCTGTACAGGGAATAGAGGGTTTGAATCATATCAGAAGCCGTCAAGACCGCTGCCGGCTGTTGCTGCTGATTTACAATGACGATCGGCTCAGACTCTTGGAGGGATTGAATCAAGGTTTCCACTGAGTCGTTGATATGGACAGTTTTATACGATGGTTCCACTGCTTCATGTAAAGAATTTGAGCCATTTTTCAAAGCTTCTTTTAAAATCTTATCAATGGTGAGCGAAAACGCCATTTCTTTGCCTCCCAATTGTAAAAGTTGTTATACAGTGTCTAATTTATTATACACGTAGTGTTTATTTTTTTGAAATACTCTTATAAATTTGTTTTGTTTACAAACATTTAAGGTGGCATGCTCCTTGCATTATAGATAAGCAAGCGGCCTAAAGGAGGGAAAGCTTTGAAACATTGCGATGTTTTGGTCATTGGAGGAGGGATAATCGGCTGTGCGATTGCGTATTACGTATCCAAATCAGGCCGGCAAGTGACGATTCTTGAAAAAGGGGAGTTTGTAAGCGGAACTTCCTCCAAGTGTGACGGCAATATCTTGGCAATTGATAAAGATCCCGGATTTGACAGCCAAATGTCTTTGGTCAGTCAAAATTTGGTCGATCGGCTGGCAAAAGAATTGAAATATCCTTTTGAATATCGCGCGCCGGGAAGTATCCTCGTCTGTGAAACCGAGGAGGAAATGGAGGCGGCCCGACAATGGGTGGACAGGCAAAAGGAGGCAGGGCTTCCTTTTCGGATGCTCGACCGCCAGGATATCCGGCAGGAGTCAAAATTTTTCGCCGAAGATCTGTTAGGAGGTTTGGAATGCGCCACAGACTCGACGATCAACCCCTATATGCTGGCCTTTGCTTTATTAGAAAGCGCCCAGAACAACGGGGCTGACGCTTGGAAGCAGACGGAAGTAAAAAGCATTCAAAAAGGACTGGACGGACAATTTAGAGTGGAAACTTCCAATGGAGTTTTTACCGCCAGCCAAGTGGTAAATGCTTGCGGCGTTTGGGCTCCGCGAATCGGAGAAATGGTGGGGCTTTCCATTCCGATACAACCAAGAAAAGGACATATTATTGTAGCTTCCAGACAGGAGCACGTCGGTTCCCGCAAGGTGATGGAATTTGGCTATTTGATTTCAAAATTTGGCGGAAAACGCCGAGTCGACCCGCTCACTGAAAAATATGGGGTTGCCCTTGTATTTGAGCCGACGGAGAGCCAAAATTTCTTAATCGGAAGCAGCAGGGAGTTTGCCGGTTTTGATATGAGAGTAAGAAATGAAGTCATTAAGTGCATAGCAAGAAGAGCCATTCGGTTTTATCCGAAAATGGCAGATATGATGATGATCCGTTCCTACGCCGGCCTGCGGCCATACACAGAAGATCATCTGCCGATCGTTTCCCATGTGGACGAGGTTCCCGGGTTTTACATAGCCGCAGGACACGAGGGGGATGGCATTAGTCTTTCGGCAGTTACCGGGAAGGTGATTGAAGAGATGATCAATGAGAAAGAAACCTCCATTCCCATTGATCCGCTCCGCTATAACCGGTTTTCAAGAGAGGTGGTTAGTTGATGAAGGCGGATAAAATGTTTACGACGATTGACACACATACGGGAGGGAATCCGACAAGAACATTGATCAGCGGCCTTCCTGAATTAAAAGGAAACACCATGTCAGAGAAAATGCTCCATATGAAAAAAGAATACGACTGGATTCGCAAGCTGCTCATGAATGAACCGAGGGGTCATGATGTCATGTCGGGGGTGCTTCTCACGGATCCTTGCCATCCTGATGCTGATTTGGGTGTGATTTATATTGAGACGGGCGGCTATTTGCCGATGTGCGGCCACGATACGATCGGTGTCTGTACCGCTCTGGTTGAGGCGGGAATTATTAAGGGTCAGGAGCCTGTCACTATCTTGAAGCTGGATACGCCCGCAGGATTGGTGGAAGTCGATATTACAGTTGAAAATGGGAAAGCAAAAGAAGTGTCATTTTGCAATGTACCGGCCTTTTTATTAAAAAGAGTTTCTGTCAACGTGGAAGGCATCGGGCAGGTTGAAGCTGACATTGCTTATGGCGGAAATTTTTACGCCATTATTGATGCAAAATCAATCGGGCTGGAGCTGATACCTGAAAATGCATCCACAATTATTGATAAGGCAATCACCATTCGAAATGCCATCAACGAACGGACAAAGGTTGTTCATCCGGAATATCCTTTTATCAAGGGCTTGACCCACGTGGAGTTTTTTACGGACCCGACCCATGAAAAGGCTCACGTAAAAAATACCGTTGTCGTTCCGCCAGGAGGAATTGACCGGTCACCTTGCGGCACAGGGACTTCGGCGAAGTTGGCGGTTCTTTATGCTAATCAGGAAATTGCCAAAGGGGAGGAGTTTGTCCATGAAAGCATCGTTGGTTCCTTATTTAAAGGCCGGGTTCTGGAAACGACGTGTGTGAATGGGCTGGAAGCGGTTGTAACCAGAATCACAGGATCCGCCTGGCTGATGGGGATGCATCGGTTTTTTTACAATGAAGAAGATCCGTTGAAAGAAGGCTTTCTCCTGATTCCGCCGATGGAGCATGAAATGGAGGAGGTAAAATGATTCTACAGGAATTCTATTCCACAACAGATGTACATGTAGCGGGTGAAGTGTTCCGTTTATTTGATGATATTCCTTTTATACAATATGAAAGCTTAAAAGAGCTGGATGAGCAGCTGCCGAATGTTTTTTCAAAAGAAATCGCACTCTTGCTTAATGAGCCGCGGGGGTTTGCGGGGATCAACGGATGTCTCGTTGTTCCGCCCATTAGCAGGAACAGTGATGCTGCAGCCGTATTTTTCAACCATGAGAAAACGCTGCCTATTCATTACGGAGGGGTCGTTGCCGTAGTTACCGCTTTGCTTGAAAGCGGCAAATTGAAGGAGAAATCGAACGGTACGTATTTGATTGAAACGGTACACGGTGTGATTCCGGTTGTGGCCTTCAAGAAAAAAGAACAGGTTGTCTCTGTAAGTGTGGAAATCGAAGATTGTTCAGTCCTTCAGACAGGCGTTCCCTTGCTTGATTCATCGTATGCAGTTGTACAGGCGGATCATCGCTATGCTGTATTTGATAAAAGCGCAGCGGAGGCAGACATTGGGCTCAGTGATCTTTCGGCATTAAAAAAGTGGGGAATAAACACCATTCAGGCTCTTAAATCCACTGAAATTGAAGGGGTCATACTTATGGACGAAGCTGCGCTTGCACAAGGAAAAATCAAAACGGTTACATTCCGGGAAGATGGCTGGATTGTTCGCTCGCCGGGCTTTGGTTCCACGGTGGCTTGTTTTGCTTATCTTTTATCAAAAGGGCGGGTGAAACCGGACCTTACTCTGATCAATGAAAGCGTTTTCGAAAGCTTTCTGGAATCAAAGGCACAGTATATAAACGGAAAGTATCAATTCAGTATGTGTGCAAAAGGATTCATTACTGGAATGCAAACGTTTGTACTTGATCCAACGGACCCGTTGCCGGGGGGCTTTTTGATTAAATAAAAAATGATAGGGGGAACCCGTCTGTGGAAGGAATCATTAATTGGTTGGTCGATCAAGTATGGGGCACCGGTCTTGTCGTTTTTGCACTTGGGGCAGGTTTGTTTTTCTCCATTATGACCCGCTTCGTGCAAATTCGGTATATTAAGGAAATGATTTTGTTGTTGTTCGAAGGTAAAAGTTCCGAGAACGGAATCTCTTCCTTCCAGGCATTTTGTTTGGCTTTATCAGGCCGTGTAGGGGTAGGGAATATCGCAGGTGTGGCAACCGCTATTGCCTACGGCGGTCCGGGAGCGGTTTTCTGGATGTGGATTATGGCACTGTTAGGCGGGGCGAGTGCTTTTATTGAATCGACGCTTGCACAGGTATTCAAGAGCAAGGTGGGAAATGAATACCGCGGAGGAACTCCTTATTTTATTGAAAAAGGCTTAAGGATGAAATGGTTTGCTGTCATCATGGCTGTGGTTGTTACAATTTCCTACGGATTTTTGACACCTGGGGTACAGGCCAATAACATTGCGGCCGGGATGGAAAACGCCTTTGGTTTAAGCAAGACAGTTACAGCAATATTTCTGGTGGTTTTACTTGGAGCTGTCATTTTCGGCGGTGTAAAACGTATAGCCGGTGTATCGCAAGCGGTTGTCCCATTCATGGCTATTGGCTATGTTGTCGTTACTTTCATTGTCTTGGGGCTGAATTATGATAAAGTGCCTGCAATGTTTTCTTTGATTTTTACCAGTGCTTTCGGAACCAATCAAATTTTTGGCGGCATCGTGGGAACAGCGATTGCCTGGGGCGTCAGAAGGGCTATTTTCTCCAATGTTGCCGGCTGTGGTGAAGCGACTTATAGTTCCGCAGCAGCTGAAGTGAGCCATCCTGCCAAACAAGGATTAGTGCAAGCTTTTTCCGTCTATATTGATACGATTGTCGTTTGTACGGCAACAGCCTTGATGATTCTCGTAACGGGAATGTATAACGTTACGCCGGAGGGGAAAGCCCCTATCGTCCAATCATTGGCAAATATTGAACCAGGCCCTGCCTACACTCAAATGGCGGTTGAAACAGCGCTGCCCGGCTTTGGACCGGGGTTTGTATCCATTGCCATCTTCTTCTTTGCCTTTACGACTTTAATGGCCTATTACTATATTGCTGAAACAACGCTCGTCTATTTAAGCGGCAAACGGGAACTGCCTTGGCTGAAAACAGTTTTGAAGATTGTCATGCTCACGATGATTTTTATTGGCAGCGTCAAATCAGCATCCATGATGTGGGCCCTAGGTGATATTGGGTTTGGATCGATGGCATGGCTCAGCCTTCTGGCGATTCTGCTCCTTACCAAACCAACTATGAAAGTGTTAAGAGATTATGAAATCCAGAAAAAAGCCGGTAAGGATCCTGTTTTCGATCCGATTCAAGCCGGCATAAGCGGTGCTGACTTTTGGGAGGAAAAAAGCAGAGAGTATCGTACTGCTAATGAAAAAAGTTCCATTGGATAATGACATATGAACTATAAACCTATCAAGACGAGGAGGAATTTATTGTGACAAACTTAAAAGGCGTATATCCGGTGCTCGTTACACCGATGCACAATGACGAAACGGTCAATTGGGATGGACTTAAAAACAATATTGAGTATTTCATTAACCAGGGTGTCGATGGCCTTGCCATTAATGGGAGCACCGGGGAGTTCGTAAGCTTGACAAAAGAGGAGCGGTTTAAGGCGGTCGAAGAGGCGGTCAAACAGGTTGCGGGAAGAATTCCTCTTATCGTCGGAACAGCAGCCGAAACAACGGAGGAAGCGATCGAATATACACAGCAGGCTGAAAAGGCAGGGGCGGATGCCGCACTTCTTATCAACTCGTACTATGCACATCCGAAGGAAGAAGAGATCTATGAGCATTTTAAGGCGGTTGCTGAATCGGTTTCCTTTCCGATCATGATTTATAACAACCCTTTCACTTCCGGGGTGAACATTTCAGTTGAAACAATACTGCGAACTGGCCGAGATGTAGAGAATATTACCCATGTCAAAGAATCCAGCGGAGAAATCCGGAACGTCCGCGACATATCCCGTCAAGGCAAGGGATTCATCAAAACTTTCTGCGGAGCTGATGATATGGTTCTTGAGTCGTTCACGGTCGGGGCAGAAGGGTGGATTTCAGTGGCAGGAAATATTGCTCCCCGAACTTCCAAGGAAATGTATGATGCTTATGTGGAAGGTGATATCAGCCGGGCGTGGGAATTATATGATAAGCTGCTTCCGCTTTGCAATTTCCTTGAAGGTTCCGGGAAATATGTACAAATTACCAAGCACGCGATGGATTTGAAAGGGCTCGCCGGAGGCCCAGCTCGCAGGCCGCGTCTCGGATTGAGCCACGAAGAACAAGAAACGCTAAAGAAACTGATGGAACAGTTGGATGTTTTAGAAGTATCAAGATAAATGGAGGGGTAAGAAAATGACGAATGTTAAGGCGGTGGAGTTAAAACCGAGAGTTTCGGCCTTTTTGAAAGAGAAATTGGGACTTTATATGAATGGGGAATATGTACCTTCCAAAAGTGGAAAGACGTTCGATGTACTGAATCCGGCGACGGAGGAGAAAATTGCGGAAGTCTATGAGGCGGGCGAAGAAGACATCGACTCAGCGGTCGCCGCTGCCCGCCATGCTTTTGATGAAGGAGAATGGACCAGGATGGATGCTGCTTCGCGTTCACGGCTGATCTACAAATTTGCAGATTTGCTCGAAGAACACAGGGAAGAGCTGGCACAACTGGAGACACTGGACAATGGGAAGCCCTATGCTGTTGCATTGGCTGATGACGTGGACGGCACTGTTCAGCATTTCCGCTACTATGCGGGCTGGGCGACGAAGATAGAGGGAAAAACAGTACAAGTCTCGCCGGATTATTTGAATTATATCGTCCATGAACCTGTTGGGGTAGTCGGGCAAATTATCCCATGGAACTTTCCGCTTGCCATGGCGGCATGGAAGCTGGGCTCGGCACTGGCGGTCGGTTGTACAGTCGTGATCAAACCGGCAACCGAAACACCGCTTTCCCTTTTGTATGCTGCACAGTTGTTCAAGGAAGCCGGCTTCCCGGACGGTGTGGTGAATGTTGTGCCGGGATCCGGCCGGGTAGCGGGAGAAGCGATTATCCGCCATAAACATGTCGATAAAGTAGCTTTTACAGGGTCGACGGCAGTGGGCAGAACGGTCATGAAACAGGCAGCGGATCAAATCAAGGGAGTGACACTGGAACTTGGCGGCAAATCCCCGGCGATTATTTTGGAAGATGCGGATTTAAGCGAAGCGATTGACGGTGCTTTTGCCGGAACGATGTATAACCATGGTCAAAATTGCAGCGCCTGCACAAGGGTTTACGTTCACCGGTCCTTGTACAACGAAGTGCTACAGGGATTGGCAGAACGGGCAAATTCACTAAAAATTGGACCTGGACTTGAAGAAGATACGGAAATGGGTCCACTTGTTTCGAAAAAACAACTGGAAACGGTCCTTTCTTATATTGAAAAAGGAAAGAAAGAAGGTGCGCGCCTTGTAGCCGGAGGAGAACGTGCCTATGACAAGGGATACTTTGTACAGCCGACTATTTTTGCCGACGTCACAGATGATATGACGATTGCCCGCGAGGAAATCTTTGGACCGGTTATGGCTGTCTTTCCGTTTGATACAGTGGAAGAAGTTATCCGTCGGGCAAATGACAGCGACTATGGACTGGCAGCCAGCATCTGGACGGAGAATGTCAAAAAAGCCCACTACATCGCGAGCAAACTTCAATCCGGAACAGTATGGATCAATGACTTTGGCCTCGAATGGGAAACAATGCCGTTCGGCGGTTATAAACAATCCGGAATTGGCCGCGAAATGGGCGGGGAGTATGGGCTTGCGAACTATACCGAGGTAAAAAGCGTCTTTGTAAATATTAAACAAAAATAATAAAAGCAAACTCTTGGAAAGCTGTTTTTGCTTTCCAAGAGTTTTTTAAGTCTTATCGGTATAATTGATTAAGCAAAGCATAAGAAGAACAGCTTCTTACTCTTTCACCTTCAAAATCTGCAAATCAATATACAACTGGCAATTAGCATGAAAATCATCAAAACTGATCTCGGTCAGTTCACTGATTTGATTCAATCGGTATTTCAGTGTGTTTGTATGAATGAACAGCTTTTCCGCCGCCTGCTTCAGCCGGCAATTTTCCTCTAAGTAGACTTCAAGTGTTTGAAGGAGGTTCGTTTGGCTTTCCTCATCTTTTTGTTTCAGTTTCAGCAGGTCCTCATTCATGTCACCCATTTTTTTCTGCTGCTGTGCAATCGCCTCCAAATACCGGAACAGCCCAAGCTTTTTATACTCAAGTGATGGGAGTTCCTTCAGCCCGATGAATTTGGCTGTCTTTATGACCTCAATGGATTCAAGATAACTTTTTCTAAGCTGGGTGACAGATGTATGTTCCCGGCTGATTCCCGCATATACCTGCTCCCCGCTGAACTGTGCCAACACGGACGATGCCAATGCGTTTGCGTGTATGGACAGATCTTTCGGGGATGAGATACTGCTGCCGATCATGACAATTACCGTCAGCTGATCAATAAAAAGGTGGGTAGGCATTTTCAGTGCATTTGCGAAAAGTCCCACTTTTTCAAGCAGTTCTCCAAAAGCTTCTTCACTGGAGGGGCCGACTGTAAAGACGATGGAAATAAAGGAATCCGGCAGGGAAATTTTGACGTTGGCGGCTTCCCATTTGATTTGAGCTTCCGTTTGGAAAGCGTCCTCCAAGATTTTTTTATAAAAATTATTCTTTTCTTCGTCTTTCTTCAGCTTCAATTGTTTATTTTGATAAAGGAGTTTGCCCACATGAAAGGAAACATCCAACAGAAAGGAGAGCTCGTCTTCAGTCAGCAGACGGTCCGTTTCCTGCACCCAGATGAAGCCCAAAACGCGCTCTTTATATTTAGCGCTTACAACAACGCGCTGGTTCAATCCGATTTCCTCTATTTTTTCCACTCTGAAGGGTTCGGGAATTGTTTTTAGCTGATCGACAATGCCTTCATCCATAAATTTCTCCAGGATGGGAATCGTCCAGCGTTTTTTAAAAATGGTTTGCCTGTTGGCTTCGTCAAACTGGTCAATATAAAAAGAGCTGTACGCCAAAAGGGAAAATTGCTCATCTTCTATGACAACCGGTTTTTTTAAATATTCACTGATCATCTCTGTTATTTCTTCGATATTCGTTAAAGAGTGGATTTTTTCCAAAAGACGGTCCATTCAAATTCCCCCCATCCATAAAGAAGCGGTCAATGAAAAGTTTATCATACTTTTCATTGACCGCATCAGAAAAAACACTCTATTCTTTCAATAAACGCAAGCTTTCATCAAATTCCTTTTCGATTTCTTCATTTGGTTTATAGGTGATCAGGCTGACAACAACTGCTACGAGAAGGTTGATGAGAAAGCCCGGTACAATCTCGTAAAGGGCGAAATCCAGGCTTTGCCATACAAGCACGGTAACCGCTCCGGCAACCATTCCGGCGATTGCACCCCAGTTTGTCAGCTTCCTCCAATAGAGGCTTAAAACAACGACCGGCCCGAATGAAGCTCCAAATCCGGCCCATGCGTGGGCTACAAGGTTCAGGATGGACTCCGTTTTATTGGAGCTGAGAATGTAAGCGACCAATGCAACGGCCAAAACGGCCATCCTTCCGAAAAAGACAAGTTCTTTGTCGCTTGCATCTCGGCGGAAAAGTAATTTGTATAAGTCTTCTGTAAGGGCACTTGAAGTGACGATCAACTGAGATGAGATCGTACTCATGATGGCGGCAAGAATTGCAGCCAAGACAAATCCTGCAAACAATGGGTGGAATAGAATTTGACCGAGCTCGATGAAGACGGCTTCCGGATCATGCAGCGTGTGATTCGTCGTGTGGAAATAGGCGATTCCGATCAAGGCTGTTAAAACAGCTCCCAACAATGATAGGATCATCCACCCCATTCCGATCCGGCGTGCCACTTTTGTTTCCTTCACTGAACTGATGGCCATGAACCTTACGATAATATGCGGCTGTCCGACATAACCAAGTCCCCAGGCCAGCAGGGAGACAATCCCGATAAACGTCGTATCCCTGAAAAACGAGAAAAGGGCAGGGTCAATGGATTGGATCGTTTCCACTGTTTGTGCGGGACCTCCGGTTTTCATGACGGCCAACGCCGGTACAATCAAAAGTGCAATCAACATGATCAGGCCCTGTGCAAAGTCTGTCCAGCTTACAGCGAGGAACCCGCCGAAAAGTGTGTAGGCTACGACAACGAGTGCAATGATAAGCAGTCCTTTCTGATAGCCGAATCCGAACGAGCTTTCAAAGAAAACCGCCCCTGCGACAAGACCCGAAGAAACGTAAAAGGTAAAAAAGACCAAAATGACAAGGGCAGAAACGATACGCAGCAATTTTGTGTTATCTTTCAGCCGGTTTTCAAAGAAAGACGGAATTGTAATCGAATCATTGCTCACCTGGGTATAGGTGCGCAGCCTCGGTGCGACAAAAATCCAGTTTAAATAAGCACCTAATGTCAAGCCGATGGCAATCCAGACACTGGTCAATCCGCTTGCATAGACAGCTCCGGGCAGACCCATAAGCAGCCATCCGCTCATATCCGCTGCACCGGCGCTGAGTGCGGTGACTGCCGGTCCAAGAGACCGCCCGCCTAGCATATAGTCGTTCAGGTCGCCTGTCTTCCTGTAGGCGACCCAGCCGATTACAAGCATGAGAATCATATATACAATAATCGTTATAAGTTTCAAAGTTTCATCTGTCATAAAAGCTCATCTCCGTTCTGATGACTACAGCATCTCGGATGTCGTCTTCGCCTGCATATGAAGCAGCAGATAATCAGGACCTCCTGCCTTGGAATCGGTCCCGGACATATTGAAGCCTCCAAAAGGCTGATAGCCTACAATCGCTCCTGTACAGCCGCGGTTGAAATACAGGTTGCCGACATGAAATTCCTCGCGGGCTTTTTCCATGTTCATGCGGTTGTTCGTAATGACTGCTCCAGTCAGCCCGTATTCTGTATTATTGGCAATTTCCAGCGCCTCTGTAAAATCTTTCGCCTTTGCAAAAGCCACAACCGGGCCAAAAATTTCTTCCTGCATAAGGCGTGCTTCAGGGGCAAGCCCGGCAAAAATGGTCGGTTTGATGAAGTATCCTTTAGAGTCATCGCCTTCTCCGCCGATCATCAATTCACCTTCGCCTTTGCCGATTTCAATATATTTCATGATTTTATCAAATGCGTTTTGGTCGTTCACCGGTCCCATGAAATTGTTCTGATCGGCAGGATCGCCGATGGTCAGCTCTTTTGTCAATTCAACTGCACGATTCAACACTTCATCGTATACGTCTTCAACGATGACCGCACGGGAACAAGCGGAGCATTTTTGCCCAGAAAACCCGAAAGCCGAGCGGACGATCGATTGGGCTGCCAGTTCCAGATCCGCTTCCTTATCCACGACAATTGTGTCTTTTCCGCCCATTTCGGCGATTACGCGCTTCAGCCAGATTTGGCCTTCGTTCACAATGGCGGCACGTTCATAGATGCGAGTTCCGACTTCCCTGGATCCTGTGAAGCTGATGAAACGTGTTTTCGGATGGTCGACGAGGAAGTCGCCGACTTCGGAACCGCTTCCCGGAATATAGTTGAGCACGCCTTTTGGCAATCCGGCTTCTTCCATCACTTCAACAAATTTCGCTGCGATGACAGGTGTCGTGGATGCCGGCTTCAAAAGGACTGTATTGCCTGAAACGATGGCAGCCACCGTCGTTCCGGCCATGATGGCAAAGGCGAAATTCCATGGGGAAATGATCACGCCGACGCCAAGCGGGATATAATCATAGCGATTGTATTCTCCCGGCCTGCTTTCCACTTTTTTGCCGTCCTTCAGTTCAAGCATTTGTCTTCCATAGTATTCCAGGAAGTCAATGCCTTCTGCCGTATCGGCATCCGCTTCATTCCACGGCTTTCCCGCTTCTTTGACAAGCAATGCGGAGAATTCATGCTTTCTTCTGCGAATAATGGCAGCCGCTTTGAAGAGGACATCCGCCCGAATTTCCGGTTTTACTTTTTTCCAAGATTCAAAGGCTGCAAGCGCACTGTCCATTGCCTGTTGGGCCAATTCGCGGTCAGCTTTCGATACCCGTCCGACGATTTCTTCTTTATTGGCAGGGTTGATCGAAACGATTTTTTCATCTGTCGTAATTTTCTCCCCGCCGATGACTAAAGGATAATCCTTGCCAAGATAGCTTTCTACCAAATCCAGCCCTGCTTTGAATGCCTGCTTGTTCTCCTCTTTGGAAAAATCAGTGAATGGTTCGTGTTTATAAGTGATCATCCGACACAACTCCTTATCATAATAAATGATTAATTTTTTACCAACCCTTTAAAGGCAAATGAAATATTTGCAGGCCTTTCAGCCAGTCTCCTCATAAAATATCCATACCAATCGCGGCCGTACGGAACGTAGACTCTCATCTTATATCCCTGCTCCACAAGATCTAATTGTGTTTTAGTCCGCATGCCGTACAGCATCTGGAACTCAAACTGATCTTTTGGAATCTGCAGTTTTGCAGCCAGTTCCTTTGTATAATTGATCATGTTGTCATCATGAGTGGCGACAGCTGTATACAACCCGTATTTCAGACTTTGCTCAATCAATTTTTTATAATTGGCGTCAACATCTTTTTTATCCGGATAGGCGACGGCTGCCGGCTCTTTGTAGGCTCCTTTTACAAGCCGTAAAAACGGTTTCAAAGAACTTAAGTTTTGCAGGTCCTTTTCCGTGCGGTACAAGTAGGCTTGAAGGACTGTACTGACACAGCTGTAGGATTCCTTGAACTGTTTAAAAAGCTCCAGCGTTTTCTCGCAGCGGGGTTCATCTTCCATATCGATCGTCACCATAACGCCATGCTTTTCCGCTGTATCTAAAATGCTTGTCATGTTGCTGATGACAAGATCTCGGTCAATATCAAGGCCGAGCGACGTCATTTTGACAGACATGTGGGAATCAAGCTTTTCCCTGCCAATCGTTTCGATCGTTTCAATGGCCTCTTTCGTCCTTTCGATGGCTGTCTCTTTTGAATTGACAAACTCCCCCAAATGGTCAACAGTGGTAGCCAGTCCTTTACTGTTCAGATCTTTGATGATTTGGACCGAGCTTGGAAAATCAGTTCCGGCGATGATTTTTCCCGTAACGATACTGCCGCCTCTTTTCCTTGCCATTTCATTCAGCCAATTGCTTTTGGAAAGTAATAAAAAGAAATTTCTTGTTACCGCTTCCATTTTATTCACCACCTTAGGAATATTAGACTTAACTTTATTGTATAAATTTTAATAATGTCTGGCATCGTCTGAAGAAACCAAACTTTGGCTGCTTTTGTTGTTGGTTTGGGACAAAGGGGGATGGAAACGGTATATATACGCGTTGGAAGGAGCACATTTGACATTTGAAAAAGCATCCCGCGGGAGGATGCTTTTTCAAATTTTAAAAGTATCAGGCATGACGACAGCGACCACTTCGCCCTTTGCACACAGGGTATCTCCGGCAAAGACTTCTACTGAGGTTTTCCATTTCTTAGGGTGGATCTCTTCGACGGTGCCGATCGCTTTTAGTGCTGTTCCTTGGGGTGTAGGTTTCAAATAATCGACATGCAATGATGCTGTAACGAAACGGGGAGGTGCGTGCCCGCTGCCAGGTTCGTGGCCATTTTTCCTATGTAGGGCAAGTGCAGCCGAGCCTGTTCCGTGGCAGTCGACCAGTGAAGCGAGCAATCCGCCGTAAACAAACCCCGGAATCGCCTTGTGTTCTTCCTTCGGTTCATAGATGGTGATGGTTTTGTCGCCGTCCCAGCCTGTCCGGAAATGATGTCCTGCTTCATTCAGCCTCCCGCATCCAAAACAGTGGGCAAATTCGTCCGGATATTCATCTTGAATGGCATGAGTGATTTTTTCCATCTTTACCTTCCTCTCTAATTCCATACTTTTCTATCTCTATCTATATTATAGTAGACGAGCAGTTTTGTTTACAGAATAATCATGATTCGATAAGCTTTTTTATAAGAATAGCGAAGGAGTGAGAGAAATGAATTTAAACAATTGGTTTGAAAAAGGGCTGACGCCCGAGCAATATATGGATGACCTGGAGTACCATAAAGACGCCTTTTTACATATCTATGAAAATTTCCAGCCGCCTGCTGACGACGAATTTTTCGGTAAAATCAAGGGGAAGAACCTGCGTGTTGTGGCATTGGCTGAAGTCTGGTGCGGCCATTGCATGTTAAATGTCCCCGTTTTGCTGCGTCTGGCGGAAAAAACAGAAATGGACGTCCGGCTTCTGCCGCGTGATCAGCATCTGGATTTGATGGACCAATACTTGACAAACGGGAAAAGGGTAATCCCCATTTTCATTTTCATCGATGAAAATGGCGATCAAGTGGCCAAGTGGGGACCGATCACTGAATCGACGAAAGCGTTTGTCGATGAGCACAAAAAAGACCTGCCGCCGAAAGACGATGACAGCTATGATGAGAAATTCAAAGAGATGGTTAAAATAGTCGCAAAAACATTCAAGGAAAAACCTGACTTCTGGAGCAACTCCTATGAAAGCATGAAAGAAACCTTAAATGAAGTAAAATAATTTTTTATGGGCGGGCCAACGATCCCGCCCATTTAAATATCGGGCTGCAGTTCCTTGGCTACATCTCTCGTAATGTCCAAAAACCGTTCGACTATCGACGGTTGGTAATGATGTTGCAGTGTCACCAAGCTTAATTTCGTTTCCAGTTTGGGTTCCGCCAAAGGAACGAGTTCCGGCAGCCCGGGCCAATGGAACCGGCTGAAATTATAAGGCGCAAAACTGATTCCCACTCCTTTCATCACCATGAAGAGCATTGGAAAAACTTCCGTTCCCCAATAAACCACATCTGGGGCAAAGCCGCTGTTATGACAGGCTTCCACGATCTCTTCGGCAATTCCCGAACCGTGCGAAGAGGTGGGAAGAATGAACTTTTCATCCCGAAGGTCGGCAATGCTGACCGACGGCTTATCCAATAATGGGTGGCCGGGGGGCAATGCCAGCAGTAAAGGTTCCGTCATTAAAGTGGATATATGGAGATCCTCCGCCTCGAATATTGTGCGGACGATACCGATGTCTATTCTATGATTTCTCAATTCATTCAGCACGAACGAAGAATTCCCTTCCTTTACACGCATGATGATGTTCGGCGCTTCTTCCCGGAGTTTTTTTACTGCATCAGGAATGATGAATAGATTAGCAGAGGTAATGCATCCCGCGGTGACTGTCCCGCGCATTCCGTCATTGTGTTCCATCAGCTCCTTCACCATATTTTCAGCAGATGCAATCAGCTCTTTCCCCCGCACATATAAAAATTCCCCGTCCCTTGTCAAAGTCAGCCGCCTTCCAGACCGGTCAAACAATGAAACTTTCAATTCTTTTTCCAGCTTGGCCATCATGATGCTTAATGGCGGCTGCGTCATATTTAGCGCTTCAGCGGCTTTGGAAACACTTCCCTCTTCCACTATTTTTATGAAGCAGCGCAATCGATGCAAATCCATATAACTTCTCCTCTGGTTGATTGATAAAACTATATATAATGTATATTAAATTCATATGTGTTATATATTTTTAATAATACGAAAATTTGCAGTTGGTTTGCAAGGGCTTTCAATAATAATTTTATAAAATATACTTTTTCTAAGGGATAAACTGAAATAAGAAAAGCCTCCCGAATCCAAGAGGCTTTTTGTTTGGAAACTTTATGGGGATGCAATGGTGACTGAATCTTTTCTTGGCTTCTTCTCTACAATCTTGCCTGCTCTTAAAAATAAAATCCGATTCCCCAATTTTTTCGCTTCCTCACGGTTATGGGTGACCATAACAATGGGAATCCGCCATAACTGATGAACACGGAGCAGTTCTTCATGGCTTTTTTCTCTTGTTTCATCATCAAGAGCTGAGAATGGCTCGTCCAACAAAAGAGCGTCAGGTTCAGTGGCGATCGCTCTCGCAATGGCTGTGCGCTGTTTTTCCCCTCCGGAAATTTCGGATGGATACTTGGCTGCCAGGTGTTCGATCCGAAGCTCTTTCATCAAGTATTTGGCAAATTTTTCATTTTTCATGCCGTAGGCGATATTTTTCCAGACAGTCATGTGCGGGAAAAGGGCGTAATCTTGAAAAAGATATCCTATATTTCTTTTTTGGATAGGTACAAGGGGCTTGTCGTCAAAAAAATCTGTTCCGTTTAAACGGATGATCCCGGAATCCGGATGGCTCAGTCCTGCGATACTATTAAGGATAGTCGTTTTACCAGAACCGGAAGGACCGGAAAGGACGACAATTTCATTGGCGGCCGAGAATTGTATATTCAGTTCAAAATGAGACAGTTGTTTTTGAATATCTACGGTGAGCACAGTCAACCCTCCATCAGGACTTCGAATGTTTCATCATATTCCTTTTGCTCCACCAGTTCAGCCATAGGATAGCACTGAATCCGAGTGCAACAATAATGATGACCCAAAATTTGGCCAGATCCATATTTCCGGATTCCACTGCGAAGTAGATGGCGAGCGGAATCGTGTCCGTCACATTCGGGATATAGCCGGCAATCATCAGCGTGGCGCCGAATTCACCCAGGGCGCGGGCGAATGAAAGGACGGTTCCTGCCAGCAGCCCCGGCCAGGCAAGGGGAAAGGAGATGGTCCAAAATACTTTCCATTTCGAGGCGCCCATCGTATAGGCCGCGTTCTCAACGTTCAGGTCATATTGTTGAAATGCGGCGGCAGCACTTTGGTACATCAATGGAAAAGAAACAACAACCGCGGCGATGAGAACTCCGTACCATGTGAATACGATCTGGAAGTCGAACCAGTCGAGCAATAGCTTCCCTATGAACCCGTTTTTTCCAAAAACATATAAGAGCCCAAAGCCGACAACGGTCGGGGGCAGTACGAGCGGAAGCAAAATGATGGCTTCCACAACACTTTTCCCATAAAAAGAGTTGCGCCCGATGATCCTTGCCAGGACAACACCCGTGATAAAGACGATGACCGTTGCGATGGCAGCTGTTTTAAATGATAGTACAAGCGGAGAATAGTTCATAACATCCTACCTTACAACAATTATGGCTTGAATCCGTATTTTTCCAAAATGCTCTGTGCTTCTTCAGTCTTCAGGAATTTCAGGAAGTCTGACGCTTCTTTTTCGTGCTTTGTATCCGCAAGGACAGCGCCCGGATAGATGATCGGATCGTGAAGCGATTCATCGACAGTCGATAAAATCCTGATTTTATCGGAAGTCATCGCATCACTTTCATAGACAAATCCGATGTCAGCGTTTCCGGTTTCAACATATGTCAACACTTGGCGAACGTCCTTTGCCCGGACGAGTTTTCCTTCCAGCTCATCCCATTTTTTTAAGTTATGTAAAATTTCCTCCGTATACTTTCCGGCAGGAACGCTTTCCGGATTTCCGACAGCAATTTGATCCACATCCGCAGCAGATATTTCATCGGCTGATTTGTAATCGATTTTGGAGGCCTCTCCTGTGATCAAAACGATTTTATTGCCTGTGACATCCTCTCTGGTTGAGGTATTGACAAGGTCATCTTCTTCCAGTTTATCCATCCATTCCCGGTTGGCCGAAATGAAAATATCCACCGGAGCTCCCTGCTGGATCTGCTGGGCCAGTGTGCCTGATCCGCCAAGATTAAATGTCAAATCTACTGGATGGTCTTTTTCATATAGTTCTTTGATTTCTTCCAGCGCGTCAGTAAGACTAACTGCGGCGGAAACAGTCAATGGTATTTTTTCTTCTTTTAGATCTGTTTCCCCTGCCTGGCTGTTGCATCCTGCCAGAGGCAGTGAGAAAATAAGAGACATAAAGATTAAGATTGTGAACTTTTTCATCGTGGGGTCCCCTTTTGCCTGATTACAACAGCAGCAATTGTTATTTCCAATTATAGTTGGTTCGATGGTGCCTGTCACTCCCCGAAATATGTTGAAATAATGCAGGGGCAAGGCAACTCCGGGAAAATGCAATAGGTTGGGGTGGTTTTATGTGGATTTTAGCATTTTTGATCGGCTTATTTTCAGGAATGATTTCCGGCATGGTATCGGTTGGAGGAAGCATTATCGCTACGAGCATGCTGATCTTGATATCAGCCGTTTTTCAATTGAAACTGAATATGAAACAGATTGTGACGACAACTGCTTTTTATACACTTTTTACAACAATTTCCGGAGCAGTCTATTTTTGGCTGCAAAAACTGGTTGTCAGTAAAATTGTCATATACTTTGGTATCCCTGCAGTGATTTCCAGCTTAATTTCATCCTTGCTGGCCAACTCATTCAACGACAATGTGCTGCAAGGGATTTTTTCCTTTTTTGCGCTGTTGGCCGCGGTGGCGACCTTTTTACCGAACAGCGGAAAAGAACTTGAAGCGGAAGGCGGATTTCCGTATTTCACTGCCATTTTTCTCAGCATCATCGTCGGATCGATTGGAGGCATGATCGGTGTTGCAGCCGGATTTCTGTACATGCCGATATTCCTGCGGTTGTTTCGTTTAACGATAAGGCAGGCTGTGGGCACCGGCATGGTTGTGGGCGGGATGCTTTGTGTAGGAACAATTTTGGGAAAACTGAACTGGGAATATATCCGGATGGACGTCATAGCACCACTCGCAATCAGCGGCATTATCGGTGCTCTGATCGGAGGAAAGTTAACATCATTGATCAGCGAAAAATGGCTGAACCTCTTGATGTGCCTGATCATAGCAGCTATTGCCGTCCAGACGATCGTTGTATTCCTGGCGGATTCATTAATGGTGGGTATCCCGGTTGTTGTGGCGGTTGCATTGGCGATGTCAGCGTTATTCATATGGCTTATTTTTAGTTTGAATAAAATCAGTGTGAAAACCAATAAGGGAAATGTTAATTAGCATTGCACGAATCATAAAACAAACCAGCATTTTGTTTCTGGCGAAAAAAACCTGCCCACAGACAGGTTTTCGTGCATCTACTTTACGGGGATATCAATTTTTTTACTATAGTGCTTTATATAATGCATTCCTTCTATCAATAACGACTCAGGTTCGGCCTTTGTTTCGAATAGCAGGGTACGCTTTTTTATGATCCGTCCATCTTTTTGTTCCTCTTCGGTTTGTTTTACGGTGGTTGATAAAGGTACCTCTCCGCTAATAGTTTCTACGGATACTTCATCAAGCATGACATCGTCATCTGTCGCGATCGTAATTTCCAAACCTTGTGGAGTCGAGGAGATTTTTTTGACGAATAAATCCCTTCCGCCAATTATAAAAGGTTTATTTTTCACGGTATCAAGCTTTATCTTCTTCCCAAGTTTCTTATATCCGGCGAATTGGTTTACCACAAGCTTAAGTGAATCAAGCTTCTTCGGTAATGCATCGAAGCGCAGGTCAAACTTTGTGCCGTTAGGTCCCGACTCAGAGCCGCTCCCGATTGAATCGACCGGCACGCCATTGACGATCAATTCAATGCCGTCAAATGGAAAAGGAACCCTGTCAAAATTTCCAACATTAAGTTTACCGTCTATAACCGTCAATGTTGGGGTAGCTGTAATGGATTTGAAGGTAATTGTTCCTTTATCCACTTTCACGGTCTTATTAATCTTTTGTTTAAGCTCAGTCTGCATGGCTTTGTTCGGATCATAAGGGAAAGTGATACTTTCAACTTCCATTGGACCGTCCTCAGCTTCCCAATAATGAAAGGTCAGTTTTTTTGAAAAAGGACTGACAGGCTCGAAATACATCGTTCCTTTGATTTCGGTGTTTTCATTATTGGACATATATTGGCCGCTTTCGAATTTTGCATTCGTTAAAAACCCGGTAATTCTAAGTGGTTGAAAAAAGTCAATAGTCTTTTCATCCAATCCTTTTGGATTCCTTAATGTATAATACATGATCATTTGATTTGAGTCTGCTATGATTCCGTCAATAGTAAGTTGAGTTCCGTCTTTAAGGGCTGCCTTCTTATCAACGGTTTGGCCCGAGCCGTTGTCGTTCAGCTCTTGTAAGGTGCTGTTCATGATTTCATCGAAGCCAAGCAGTTTCTTTCCATAGTAGGCCAAGGCATTATATTGGTACCCGGCAGCAACTATGAATACGAGGACGATGGCCGCCAATTTCAATAAAACTGGGGAGCGCTTCAACCTTTTTGGAGGTGCGGATTGCAGGACGTCTTTTAGCCTTGATTCTAATTCCTCTGGTGCTGTGATGGAGTTCAGGCGTCTCTTTTCTTCATTCAACAGCTTTTCAACATCATTCATTCGAATCACCCCCAAAAATTTCCCTCAGTTTCTTCAAACCCACGAAAATCCTCGATTTGGCCGTCCCAATTGAAACACCGGTTATTTTAGCTATTGTTTTGTAATCCAAATCATGAAAATATTTTAGTTCGATGGCTTCCCTTTGATGATCATTCAGATGGATCAGCATGTTCTGAATATCCAAACGCTGTTCACTGCTTAAAAAAGGAGCCAGGTATGAATGTTGGGCATCCGATGCGCTTTCCAGCGGGATTATTTTCTGTTGCTTAATGAAGGTGGATTTACACATGTTCACTAAGATTGTTTTACTCCAGCTGTAAAAAGCTTCGGCTTTTTTGAGTTGATCAATTTTTTGGTACAATGTAAGAATCATATCCTCCATGACGTCCATCGCATCATGCTCATTTTTCATGTATGTCAAAGCAAGTCTATAATAAGCATCCTTTTCTGCCATGACCAACTGAAGCAATGCTTCTTTGTCCCCCTTTTTTGCCCTTTTTACCAACCGACCTGCATCCATGCCCTCACCTCACTTACTTATAAGAGTAATCATAGATGAAAAAAGTTCATTTTTATATAAAATTTTTTGGTAAGGTTCATTTGAATTTCAAAAACGAAAGGTAACATTTCATTTTTGAAATATTAATAGGCGGAGGAAACTGAAAATACGAATGAATAACACTTTTTAATCATTGGCATGGATATTGCAACATAAGAATGGCAGATAGAGTAAATGAGAGGTGAAGTGTTTATGGCCCGTTACGAATACGGCGGAGATGAGTTTATTTTTGTCGAACTGGCAGAAGAGATGAGCCTTGAAGTGAACTTTCAGGCGATGGCGATCACGAAACAATTAAAGGAAGAACAGATTCCGGGCATCCTGGATATTTGCCCTTCGAACGCTTCCTACATGGTTCGATTTGAACCTGAGAAAATCCATCCGGACAAGCTGATTTCAAAATTGAAAGATTTGGAGCAAACGATTTCCATCGATGACTTTGAATTATCGTCAAGAATGGTCGATGTTCCCGTTTTGTTTGAAGATCCGTGGACACATGAAACGGTGATGAGGTTTAGGGAACGGCACCAGGATCCAAACTCGACCGATTTGGAATACACCGCTCGGATCAATGGCTTCGATTCAACGGATGCCTTGATCGATGCCATGACAGGATCTCCGTATCTTGTCACGATGATCGGCTTTGTTCCCGGGCTTCCGTGGTGCTATCAGATGGTTCCGAGAGAGCAGCAGATCGAAGCGCCGAAATATGTCCGGCCCAGGACTTTTACACCTGAAAGGGCTTTCGGACTTGGCGGAGCATTCACTGTCATCTATCCGGTAGATGGAGCCGGGGGATACCAATTATTCGGAATTGCCGCTGCTCCGATTTTTGAAAAAGACAGCAAGTTATACGACTTCCAGGATACGATGACATTCCCTAAACAGGGTGACATCTTCAGATACCGGAGTGTGACAAGGGAAGAATATGATTCAATCAGAAAAGAAGTGGAAGATGGGACCTTCCGCTATCTGACGAAGGAGATCACTTTTACCCCGAAGCAAGTGCTCGATAATCCGAAAGCGTTTTCCGAAGAAGTGTTAAGGAGGTTATACTCATGATCAAAGTGAAAAATCCCGGTTTGCAAACAACCGTTCAGGATGTTGGGCGGATTGGACATTATGAAGTGGGAATGCCTCCTTCAGGGGCAATGGACCAGTTTTCATACAAAGTGGGCAACCTTCTTGTCGGAAATGATGATGGAGCGGCATCGCTGGAAATTACATATATGGGGCCTGTCCTTGAATTTGAACAGGACGCGGTCATTGCGCTGACAGGAGGGGAAATCCCTCCAAAGATCAACGGGGAATCCGTTCCCATGTGGGAGACATTATCGCTCAAGGCCGGCGATACATTGTCATTCGACTTTGTCAAAGGAGGAGCCAGGGTCTATCTTGCCGTACAGGGCGGGATCGACGTTCCCCCGGTCATGGAATCGAGATCAACCTATACATTATGCGGAATCGGGGGCTTGGACGGACGTGCGCTGCAAGAAGGCGACGAACTGAAAGTCGGAAATGATGTCATACAGCAGGTGAAAATCGGGACCCGCATTCCGGACGGAATAATACCCAAATTTTCGAAGGAGCATGAAATTCGGGTCATCATGGGCCTATGCAGCTACCGTCTGACAGAAGAAAGCAAGGAGCGTTTCTTTTCTTTGGACTGGACGGTCACTCCTGAAGCGAACCGGGTCGGCTACCGCTTTAAAGGGGAGCGCTTGAATTTCGTGGAAAGAGAGCAGCCGTTTGGCGCCGGGAGCAACCCTTCCAATGTTGTGGATCTGGGTTACCCGATCGGTTCCATTCAGGTACCGGACGGTGTCGAGCCGATCGCTTTGCTGAATGATGCTGTCACAGGAGGCGGATATGCGACAATTGCCACGATCATCAGCACAGACCTGAATAAGATGGCCCAGGCAAAGACGAATGAAAAGGTACGCTTCATCTCCGTCAATATTGATGAGGCGCTTGAAGCAAGAAAGGCAGAAAAAGACAAGATTGAACAAATAAGAGAGCAAATCCAATCACAACAGGAGGTTTAATCATGGAAGAGAACAAAACAATTATTTCACCGATTCCGGGAGTGTTTTACCGGAAGCCGGCCCCGGACAAAGAGGTGTACGTCAATGAAGGAGATTCAGTCAAAGCGGGTGATGTCATCGGTTTGGTCGAGGTCATGAAAAATTACTATGAAATCAAAGCGGAAGCGGACGGTGTGATCGATCGTTTTTTAGCGGATAATGAGCAGCTTTTGGACGCCGGACAGGAAATTGCCATTTTAAAATAAACCATTAACCTGTTTTTACAAAGGAGAAATGCCTGTGTTTTTTAAACGAATATTAATAGCAAACAGAGGAGAGATTGCCCGCAGGATTATACGTACATGCAACCGCCTCGGAATTGAATCCGTTGCTGTTTATTCCGAGGCGGATGCCGCAATGCCGTTCGTCAAAGAGGCGACGGCCGCAGTCTGTGTAGGCCCGACTCAAGCCAAGAAAAGCTATCTTGACATAGACAACATCATCCAGGCGGCCAAAGAGACAGATGCGGATGCCATCCACCCGGGATACGGATTTTTATCAGAGAACCCTGCATTTGTGCGACGCTGTGAGGAAGAAGGGATCACGTTTATCGGGCCGGCAGCAAAAGCGATTGAACTGATGGGGAGCAAGCTCGAAGCCCGCGCCCAGATGCAGGAGGCAGGAGTTCCGGTTGTCCCTGGATCGGAAGGGCGGTTGGAGTCTGTTGAAGAAGCCGTGAGCCTTGCCGGTGAAATTGGTTATCCGCTCATGCTGAAGGCCAGCGCGGGCGGAGGCGGGATCGGCATGCAGCTTGTCCATAATGCCGAAGAACTGGAAAAAGCCTTCGATTCCACGAAACAAAGAGCCGAGTCTTTCTTTGGGGACGGGGATTTATTCCTGGAAAAATGGATTAATGAACCCCGTCATATCGAAGTTCAGATCGCAGCAGACGAACATGGAAACGTCATCCACCTGTACGAGCGGGAATGCTCCGTCCAAAGGAGAAACCAGAAAGTGGTGGAGGAGAGCCCTTCCCCGTTTTTAGATGAAAAATTAAGGAAAGAGCTGCTGCAGACGGCGATCCGCGGTGTCCAGCATATCGGGTATACGAATGTCGGGACGATGGAATTCATTTTCGATGGTGAGAAAAACTTCTACTTCCTTGAAATGAATACGCGCCTTCAGGTCGAACACCCTGTTACCGAGGAGATTACCGGTTTGGACCTTGTGGAGCTGCAGTTTCAGCTGGCTGCAGGCGAAAAGCTTCCTTTTGGGCAGCAAAACATCAAAAAGCACGGCCACTCCATCGAATGCCGCCTGTATGCAGAAGATCCGAACACCTATTTTCCGTCACCGGGCACCATCAAGCGATTGATTTTGCCAGGCGGGGCAAGGCTCGATTTTGCCGTTGAAGAAGGGAGCCAAGTATCGCCGTTTTACGATCCGATGATCGGGAAAATCATTGTCCATGGAGACGATCGGCATCAAGCCATTGGAAAAATGCAGGCAGCACTCGAAAAGTTGGAAGTTGAAGGCATTACAACAAACCTTCCGCTTCTATATGACATTATGGAAAATGCCACTTTTAAAAAAGGTGAGTATACAACAAAATTTTTGGATGAATTCCAGAAGGAACGCCAGGTGAGGTGATAGATAATGTACAAAGTTGATTTGAACTGTGATATGGGTGAGAGTTTTGCTCTTTATGAGATGGGAAATGACGAAGAAATGATGAAGTACATTACCTCTGCAAATATTGCATGCGGATTCCATGCGGGAGATCCGCAGGTGATGAGACGGACGGTTGAAATGGCAAAAGCGCACGGAGTGGGCATCGGAGCCCATCCTGGCTTCCCTGATCTGCTTGGATTCGGACGCCGCTATATGATGTGCACGGCTCAGGAAGTGAAGGACTACATCACGTATCAGACAGGGGCGTTAAGGGAATTTGCCCGGGCAGCCGACGTCGACATCCAGCATTGCAAGCCGCATGGCGCATTGTTCATGAAAGCAATGGAAGACAGAGAGCTTGCGCGGGCAGTTTTGGAGGCAATCCACGCCGTGAATCCGGAAACGGTCGTTTTTGCCCTAAATAATTCCGAAGTATGGGAAGAAGCGAATAAAATGGGGATTCCGGTTGCGCTTGAAACTTATTCGGACCGTGAGCATACAGAAAATGGGTCGATCGTGCTGACGAGGAAGGGGCAGGCTATCCAGGATTATGATGAAATGGCCCAGCGGGTTGTCCGCATGGTCAAAGAGGGGAAAGTCACTACCCACGACGGAAAAGAGGCTTCCGTCAAGGCGCAAACAATTTGCATCCACGGAGATACACCGGGTGCCCCTGAGCTTGCCAAAGCGATTGTTTCCGCATTGAAGGCAAATGATGTGGATATTGTACCTGTCAAGGAAGTCATCGGTTAATAGAGAACTAGGAGTGATCAACTGTGAAAATAGAAAACTCTCATACGTTTAAAGGCATTTCTGTCGAAACACTTTGGAATACACTGCAAAATAAGGAGGTGTTGCGAGGGGCTTTGCCGGGATGCAAATCGTTTGATGAAGTGGAAGATGACGTATATGATGCCGAGCTTGGCATCAACGTGGGTCCAGTTAAAGGAGTGTTCACGGCGGAAGTCCGGCAAGTGGAAAAAAGGGAGCCGGAGTTTTATAAGCTGCTAGTCCATGGGAAAGGGAAACCTGGTGAAATCGATGCAGTGGCTGAAATGGGATTGAAAGATTCAGAGGCAGGGGCGGTTCTTACTTGCAGCGCAGATGTAAAAGTGACCGGTATTCTTGCTTCTGTCGGACAGCGTGTCATGGGAGGCGTAGCCAAGCTGTTGTTGGGACAATTTTTCAAAGATATTGAAAAAGAAACGAAAAAAATCGCAAACCTGTAATGATCATATCTAAATGAGGAGGCGCGGTTCATGACAAACGAAAAAATGAAGGTGAATATGACCGTCAATGGCCGGGAGCGGAGTGCAGAAGCTGAACCACGGATGCTGCTTGCCCATTTTTTGCGTGATGAGCTTGGTTTGACCGGTACACATATCGGCTGTGATACGAGCCAATGCGGAGCGTGCACAGTGATGGTGGACGGTGCTGCCGTGAAATCCTGCACGATGCTTGCCGTTCAGGCGGACGGAGCAGAAGTGACGACTGTGGAAGGAATCGGCACGGTTGACAATCTGCACCCCATGCAGCAAGGATTTTGGGAGGAACATGGGCTTCAGTGCGGTTACTGTACTTCGGGGGTCATGATGGCGATGATCGGCCTGTTAAACGAAAATCCCAATCCGACTGAGAAAGAGATCCGGGAAGGGCTGGAAGGCGTTATCTGCAGATGTACAGGCTATCAGTTTATCGTGAAGGCTGTTCAAAAAGCGATACAAATCATGGCGGAAACCGATCGGCCGATACCGGCAAAAGAAGCTGTTGGGGAGGTGCGCTCGTAATGGCGACTGTAGTTGGAACCAGTGTGAAAAGAAAAGAGGATCCCAAGCTGCTTACAGGGACCGGATATTTCTCTGATGATATCAAATTGCCCGGCATGCTGCATGCCGTCATATTAAGAAGCCCCCATGCCCATGCAAAAATCAAAAGCATCAATGTGGAAGAAGCATTGAAATTACCGGGTGTTGTAAAAATTTATACCGGCAAGGATTTGGAAGGAAAAATCGGAAGAATCCCTTCATCGTGGCTTGTTCCGGACAGCAATTTAAAAGAAGCGCCCCAATATCCGCTTGCCATTGACCGTGTCCGTTACGTAGGTGACGGTGTCGCCATGCTGATTGCTGAAGACAGGTATGCTGCCCGCGATGCGCTTGATCTGATTGATGTTGAATACGAGGTGCTGCCTCCTGCTGTTCATCAGAAAAAGGCGATGGAAGATGGTGCACCGCTTGTCCATGATGATATTGAAAACAATATCGCTTTCCATTGGAAGGCCGGCGAGATCCCTGAAGAAGTTTTTCAATCGGCGGAAGCGGTCGTCAAGGAGAGCTTCCATGTTCAGCGGGTCGCGCCAAGCCCGATGGAAACACGCGCAGCGGTAGGACAATATCACCCGGCTACGGGAGAATTGACACTTTATTGTACATCGCAAAACCCGCATATCCACCGGATGGTTCTTTCAGGAGTTCTTGGAATTTCGGAAACCAAGCTTCAGATCATTGTGCCTGATATGGGCGGAGGTTTTGGCGGGAAAATCGGCGTGTATCCGGATGAAGCCCTCGTCGGCTATGCCGCACGCGATCTGCAGCAGCCTGTCAAATGGATCGAACAGCGCAACGAACATTTCATGGCATCGAATCATGGCCGGGATGAAATCATTGAGGTGGAGCTTGCAGGGAGCCGCGATGGAAAATTATCGGCTATCCGGGTGAAAAATACAGCCAACATGGGAGCATACCTCTCTACAATGGGCCCGGGGGTTCCAACCATTGATTTCGGCCTCATGATTACAGGCGCCTATGATATCCCGCATGCTTCATGCGAAACGTTCGGAGTCTATACGAACACGACGCCTACGGATGCGTACCGCGGAGCCGGAAAGCCGGAAGCAACCTACCAGATTGAACGGATCATCGATCTGTTTGCAAGGGAAATCGGCATGGATCCGCTTGAACTCCGGAAAAAGAATTTCGCTCCAAAGGAAGCTTTTCCATATACGAATGCCCAAGGGCTTGTATATGACAGCGGAGACTATGAGAAGCCATTGAAGAAAGCTTTGGAAATCATCGATTATGAAAAGCTCCGCAAAGAGCAGGAAAACTTGCGCAAAGAAGGAAAGCTGATCGGCATCGGGTTGTCTACATACGTGGAACTGTGCGGTTTTGGTCCATCGGCGGTCGCCGGCGCCATCGGATTCCAGGGAGGCGTCTGGGAAAACTCCACCGTCCGTGTACATCCTTCGGGAAAAGTGACTGTTTTTGCCGGAACTTCTCCGCACGGGCAGGGACATGCAACAACATTCGGACAGGTGGTAGCAGACAAGCTGGGCATCCCAATGGACGATATTGAATTCGTTTTCAATGATACAAAAGCTGTTTCCATGGGCTGGGGAACTTATGGATCGCGTTCAACCGCTGTGGGTGGAGGCGCTGTTGCATTTGCCGCTGAGCGCGTCGTTGAAAAAGCCAAAAAGATTGCTGCCCATGAACTCGAGGTTTCTGCCGAAGACATTGATTTTGAAAATGGCGTATTTAAAGTAAAAGGCGTTCCAGGCCGCGAGCGCACGTTCCAGGAAATCGCCAGATCGGCGAACTATGCCTGGAATCTCCCGGAAGGAATGGAGCCATCCTTGGAAGGGCAAGCCTTCTTCGATCCGGAGAACTTCGTTTATCCGTTCGGCACGCATATTGTTGTGGTCGAAATTGATCAGGATACAGGAGAGATTGAGCTTAAACGGTATATAGCTGTCGATGATGTCGGACGTGTCATTAACCCGCTTACAGCATCAGGGCAGGTACATGGCGGCATAGCCCAGGGTGTAGGACAGGCCATGTGGGAAGGCATTGTCTACAACGATGAGGGACAGCTTATGTCCGGTACGTTTATGGACTATACAATGCCAAAAGCACGGTTCTTCCCCGAAATTGAAAATTCTTTTACGGAAACCTTGTCGCCTGTCAATCCATTGGGCTCCAAAGGTGTGGGAGAAACGGGAACGACCGCTTCCATTCCAGCCGTTATGAACGCGGTGGTAGATGCACTCGCACCGTTTGGCATCACCGATATTGATATGCCGCTTACCCCTGAAAAAGTATGGCGGGTAATTCAAAAAGGGAGGGAACAAGCATGATTCCTGCTAAATTTGATTATGTTCGCGCCGATTCCATTGAACAGGCCATTCAATTATTACAGGAGAGCGATGGGGAAGGCAAGCTGATCGCCGGCGGGCACAGTTTGCTCCCCCTGATGAAGTTCAGGCTGACTGAACCCGGGACTTTGATTGATATCAGCCGGATTTCCGAATTAAAAGGAGTGCACAAAGATGGGGACCGCGTCGTTGTCGGAGCAATGACCACCCATCGCGAGGCGGCCACTGATCCGGTCATTAAAGAACATATTCCAATATTGGCAGAAGCTGCACGCCAAGTCGGGGATATTCAAATCAGGAACCGCGGAACGGTCGGAGGCAATATCGCGCATGCGGATCCGGCCGCAGACCTGCCTGCAGCTGCGATTGTTCTCGATGCAGAGCTGACAATCCAAGGGGAAGAAGGCGAAGAAACGATGAGCCTTGACAGCTTCATCATCGGACCGTTGATCACGATGATGCCTGAGAACAGCATCGTTACAAGTATATCTTTTGCTATTCCTCCTTCACATACAAAATCGGCGTATTTGAAATATTTTCACCCGGCATCAGGCTATCCTGTCGTAGGGGTTGCCGCAGTTGCCGGAACAGATAGTAACGGGAAAATCGATTATGTCAGGGTGGGAATCACCGGGGCAGGAGATATGGTATTCCGGGCGGAAGCTGTAGAAGAAGCGCTGATGGGGCAAGTTCCTTCCGAATCCGTCATCGACTCGGCTGCCGGTCTTGCGGTGGAAAACGCGGATATGGGAAGCGACCTGTTTGCATCGGAAGAATATAGGGAACAGCTATGTAAAATTTATACAGCTCGCGCGTTGAAATCCGTTTTACTGTAAAAATGCTTTTTGTCTATAAAAAATGAATTCAAAAATTCAACACATAATCACGAGCAGATTTCCTAATATTCGCCGCTTTTTCAATGAACTTAGTTAATGGGTCGGACCGCCAACGCCCGCAGAAGGGTTTTAACGGCAGACGCGGTCAACGGCAGAGCGAGCCAATGCCCGCGCGGGAGCTATTTCAAAGAACACGGTCACTGGTCCGACTGTCCAATGCCCGGGCGGGTGCCTTTCAAAGGACGCGGTCACTGGGCCGCCTCTCCAATGCCCGCGCGGGAGCTATTTCAAAAAACGCGGTCACTGGTCCGACTGTCCAATGCCCGCGCAGGCGCTATTTCAAAGAACGCGGTCACTGGTCCAGACCGTCAACGCCCGCGCGGGTGCTTTTTCACCGAAACCGGGCATTGGCCGATTTGTTCTGATCAGAATGGAAATTACAAGAATTAAGCCAATTTCCTGTCAACCTGGGGAGTTGTCCTATTTGCCCGCTTTGATCAAGGTGTTTTTCTTTTCTAACCAGGGTCTGCGCTTTAACAGTGCGGCCCCTTCATTTTCAAGTTAACTTTCCAAACGAGGTGATTTATATCGGCCGTCATGCACAAACAATCGAAGAAGCATTCAGGGAACAAGGGTATATCACCGACCCGGCAACATTAACAGCACTCCATCTTGTAACAGCGCTGAACAAGCCCCTGTTGATCGAAGGCCCGGCAGGCGTCGGAAAGACGGAGCTTGCAAAGGTGCTGGCCAAGTCTTTGAATACGCGGCTGATCCGGCTGCAATGCTATGAAGGGCTTGACGCCAGTTCAGCTTTATATGAATGGAATTACGCCAAACAAATGCTCCATATTCGTTTGACTGAAAACAGCGATACTTCATTGGCCGAAAAAGAGGCAGCCATTTTCAGCAAACCATTCCTCCTTACGCGCCCCATTCTCGATGCTCTGACAGATGAGCACTCTTCACCCGTGCTTCTGATTGATGAGGTAGACAGGGCGGATGAGGAATTTGAAGCTTTTTTACTGGAGGCCCTTGCTGAATTTCAAATCACCATTCCGGAATTGGGCACCATTCAGGCGAAGCATCCGCCATACGTCATTTTGACGTCCAATCGGACCCGGGAACTGAGTGATGCGCTGCGCAGGCGCTGTCTGTATCATTGGGTTACATATCCGGATGTTGAAAAAGAGTCCGCCATCCTTCATGCCCGAATTCCAAATATCAACGATCAGCTGACAAAGCAGATCGTCCATATGATGCAGCTTGTCCGCAAGATGCCGCTGGCAAAAATTCCGGGAATAGCCGAAAGCCTTGATTGGGCTTTCGCTTTGATGGCACTGAACCAAAGTGAGCTGGACAAAGAGGCAGTACTTCAAACATTGGGCTGCTTTATCAAGGATCAGGAAGATTGGGAAACCGTTGAAAAAGAGATCAATGAAGGGAATCTTCTTTCCATGGCCAAGGTCTAAAGGAGGCTGGAACATGCTGACACGGACACTTTCCAACCATATATTAAAATTCTGCCTTCATTTGCGGGATCGGGGTTTTTTGATCGGGCCGCAGGAAACGATGGACAGCATCCGCGCCGTCCAGACGATTGATATTTTCAATAGAGACCAATTTCAGGCGTGTTTACGGCTTGTTCTCTGCTCCAGCATGGAAGAGCAGCCCATTTTCGACCATGCGTTCAAAGAGTTCTTTTTTAACATAAAAGAAAATAGATTAAGTGAAGAATTGCTTCATTATCTAAGTGATGAAGAAAAAAATGGACGAAAAGAAAAATCTGATCAGGAGAAGCCGCATGAACGCAAAAATGAAACAGCGGGTAAACAGGGGACGGTTCCCTCAGGATCACCGGGAATACAATCACAAGGCGGTGAAACCGCCAAAGAAGAACGGAAATTATCATGGGTTGCTTCAAGAGCAGCCTTTAAGCAGTCCGATGAATTTCAGGCCTATATCCCTCCCGATGAACTCGGGGATATGGAAAAAGCGGCTAAAATGCTTGTGAGAAAAATTGCGCTGACAAGAGCGCACTCCTGGCAATCTGCGAAAAAGGGGATCAGGCTCGATTTTCGGAAAACGATGCGCGCCAATCTTCAGACAGGCGGCTATCCTGTCCATCTATATTGGAAAAAAAGAAAAAAACAGGGTGCCAAGTTTGTGCTTTTATGCGATGCAAGCCGTTCCATGTCCCTTTATACCCAACGGTTCCTGCAGTTCGCTTATGCATTGTTAAAATGTACGAAGCATGTGGAAGTGTTTCTTTTTTCTACAAAAATCAAAAGAGTGACGGATCAGCTGCTGGATAAACGTACGGATCTCCCGGCTTTAAGCAAGCTTGAGAATTCCTGGGGCGGGGGAACCTGCATCGGTGAATCGATCTATTCGTTTGTACAGGATTACGGCCCGCAAATGCTCCATCAAGATACGGTCGTCATAATCGCCAGCGACGGCCTGGATGCCGGGGATATCAGCCGCATGGCGTGGTCGATGGGAGAGATTCAAAGAAGGACATCTTCCGTCATTTGGCTCAATCCGTTGCTGAAAATTGAAGGCTATGAACCGACGGCCCGCGGAATGAAGGCGGCACTTAAATATATCGATCTTTTTGCCGAAGCCTCCGATGCACATTCATTCCTGAAGCTTGCAAAGAAAATAAAGATTAGGAGGTAAAGAGTATGACTGAAAATGAGAAAATCATCCAGGCTGTCATAGATACCCGGGTAAAAGGCGTCAAAGCTGCCCTTGCAACGGTTGTCCGCGTGTACGGATCAGCTTACCGCCGGGAAGGGGCCAAAATGCTGATAGATGAACATGAAAATCGGATCGGCATGGTTTCAGGCGGCTGCCTCGAAGCGGATGTTGCAGAAGTGGCGAAGCAGGTGATCAGCTCCGGCACTCCCCTTTTAAAAACATATGACATGGATGAAGACCTTGTCTGGGGGCTAGGGCTGGGCTGTCCTGGTACTGTCGATATTTATATCGAGCCGGTTCCGCAAAAGAAGGATCCAGCCTTTGACCTTTGGTTGGCCACTATAAAAGAAGAGCAGCCCTGCGTTCTGGCGACCATTTTACTGGAAAAAGGCGACTCCGAGCGTATCTTCATTCCGAAAAAAGGAGCGCCGGCCGGGGATTTTTCGGATTCAACGGTTCAAGCGCATGTCATCACGATGGCACAGCAAAAGATGAAAGAAAAAAATCCGAAGTCTCTTTCCCAGTCCTTTACAATGGAGAACGGCAAGGAGATTGATATTTTTATTGATGTGTATATGCCGCCGGCTGAGCTTGTGATTTTCGGCGCCGGACATGACGCCATTCCAGTGGCCCAATACGCAGTGTCGCTCGGATGGAAAACAATCTTAGTCGATCCGCGGCCCTTCTATAACAGTGAAGAAAGATTTCCGGGAACGGTAAGGATTTTGGTCGACACTTCCAAATTGAAGGATGAAGTAAAAATCGGCGGGCATACATATGTGATCGTCATGAACCACCATATTGAAAGGGATCGGGAAACGCTGAAATATGTCTTGCCTTCACCGTCTCCATATATCGGGGTTCTCGGCCCGCGCAAGCGTCGTGTCCGGATGCTTGAGGCCATTCAAGGGGAAGGGATCCGCTTTACGGAGGAACAGCTTCGGCGGATGCACAGCCCGATTGGCCTTGATATCGGTTCGGAAACGCCTGAGGAAATTGCCATCAGCATCATGGCAGAAATCATCGCGGTGCAAAAAGGGCATCATGGAGGATTTTTGCAAGATGCAAATACGATCCACCAAGGAGCAACTGTAAACTTATGATGGAACAGACAAGTGCCATCATTCTTGCCGCCGGCACTTCATCCAGAATGGGAACAGCGAAGCAATTGCTGCCTTTAGGAGACCGCCCCATCCTGGCGCATGTCATTGAACATGTGCTTGCAGAAAACTTTTCTGAAGTCATCGCTGTAATCGGGCATGAGGCGGAAGCGATCCGGCGGGCGATTCCCGTTAAGGATGATCGGTTCCGCTGGATATTGAATGAAGATTACAGACAGGGGCAGGGAACCTCTTTAAAATTGGGCATAAGCCAAATGAGCGAACGCCATTCCAGTGTAATGGTGTTTCTTGCCGATCTTCCTTTTATTTCTCAAAAAACGATTCACGATATATATACGCAGGGAAATGCCATGCTTCAAGACATGGATGCACCGTTTGTTGTACAGCCAAGCTTTCAAGGGACCGCCGGCCATCCGGTTTTTTTCGGTCATGTAAAAACGGAATGGTTCCAGCAGGTTGAGGGTGATCAGGGTGCAAAAGCGATTATGGGCCGGTTCTCAATAAGGAAACGGGTTCCCGTTGAGGATCGGGGGGTTTTATATGACATCGATACGCCTGAAGCATATGAGGCGGCTCTGCAAAACTATCGGCAAAGTTGATGGAAAAGAGATATAATAGATGAAACACCTCTTCGGCGGAACAGGAGGGATCCTTTGATTCTTTGGAAAGACATCCTGAAACCGATTACAGCAGTGGTCGGACACGACTATTCTATCAAGTCGGCCATTCAAAAGATTACAAGTGAGCGGACCGATATCGCCTTTGTTGAAAAGCAAGGCGCACTGATAGGCTATATAACAAACAGCCATTTGCTTGAGCAGATTGGGGCAGGCCAAAGCCTTGATGAACCGATCCAATATAAGGAAGATATTTTAAAGGTTCCCGATTCGCTTCCGGTCGAATTTTTTCATAATGTGACGACGGTCATCGGAGTTGATTCAAGCGGAGGCGTCACCGGTTATAGTACGGTCAAGAATGCCCGCCATCAAATCAATGAACTGCAATTGATCCATTTAAATGAGATCATCCATGGGGCGGGTGTAGGAATTATCAGGACGAACAGCCAATTTAAAATCGAATTTATGAACGAAACAGCGGAAAGATTTTTGGGGCTGCCCGGGTCTTTTCTATTATCCCGCAATTATAAAGCACTGTTGACGATGGAAAAAGATTTGCAGAGGGTGCTGGATGGGGAAACGCTTGTAAGCGTGAACAGCACGATCAATTTTAAACAAATGAGCGGCAACTTTTATCCGCTGAAAATAGATGGGAACATCACAGGACTTGTACATATGTTTTACCTCCGGGAGGAATTCGAAGAGGCCGTCCAGGAATTGGACTTTGTCAGGCATCTGTATTCCGACCTGCAGGCGGTGTATGATTCCTCCAATGAGCAGATTTTGGTCATTGACGAAAAAGGGACAATCCTTCGTGTGGCCGGTCAGTTTTTGAGCAGCTTTTGGAAAACGAAGGAAGCCGATCAGATCATCGGAAAGCAAATCGAGGATTTCACAAGGCGGAATATTTTTCAGCCGAATATATTTGAATTATGTGTCAAACAGGGGAAGAAGGTCACTTCCATTCAGCAGTCCTCCGGAAAAACCCGAATTTGGTCCGTAGCTACGCCTGTTTATCATGAAGGAAAGCTGGAAAAAGTGGTCATTCTTTCACGGGATATCACATCGACGGCGCCAATTAATGCCGAAACAGAGTTGAATCCGGAGCTCTTTGAAACTGAAACGGAGAAAAAACAGTTGGTTTACCGTTCAGGCAAAATTGCTTCCTTATTGAATAACCTTCGGAGAGCCGCCAAGATGAATTCTACGATTCTTCTTGAAGGCGAATCAGGAGTAGGCAAGGAAATTTTCGCGCATGAAATCCACTTTGCCAGCCAACGGAAGGACTGCCCCTTCATTCGGGTCAACTGCGGCGCCATTCCTGAGCAGCTGATCGAAAGCGAACTGTTCGGTTATGAAAAAGGTGCCTTTACGGGTGCTGACCGCAGAGGGAAGGCAGGCCTGTTTGAGCGGGCTCATACGGGAACGATTTTTCTTGATGAAATTGGCGACCTTCCGCTGAATATGCAGGTAAAATTGCTCCGCGTCATACAAGAACGGGAAATGGCTCGGATTGGCGGCACGGAAACCATTCCGATTGATGTCCGCATCATCGCAGCCACGAATAAAGACTTGAAAGCAATGGTGGCAAAGGGTGATTTCCGGGAAGATCTCTTCTACCGATTGAATGTCATTCCTTTTTGCATCCCTCCGCTGCGCGAAAGGAAAGAAGATATTTTTCCACTGGCGGTTTATTTCCTGGAGGAGTTCAAGCGGACGTACAACATCGAAAAGAGCTTTACTCCCGATGCGATTTCAGTGCTGGAAATGTACGGATGGCCGGGAAACATCAGGGAGCTTGAAAATATTGTGGAAAGATTAATTGTATTAAGCCAGGAAGAATGGATCGACCGCGAAGTTGTTTTGAAGGTTCTGTATGGTGAGGAAGAAGCTAAGAAGAAACAGCCGCTCGTACTGGAGATGATGCCGCTTAAAGAGGCGGTAGCCGAACTGGAAACGCAGCTGATTGAACTGGGGATGAGAAAGTACGGAACGGCGGCAAAAGTGTCTGAAATATTAGGGGTAAGCCCCGCCACCATCAGCAGACGGATGAAAAAGATCAAAAAATAGAGGTGGAGACGTTGTTTACATTGCCTGAAACGAATTTTAATTTTGGCGGTGACGAGTATATATATGCCGAGATTTCCCGTGACATGAGGGTAGAGAGCAATTTTAAGGCATTGGCCATTACCGCTGAACTGAGAAAAAGAAACATTCCGGGCATTACGGACATTGTTTCCTCCAACGCCTCTTATTTGGTCCGCTATAACCCTGACATCATTTCAGCGCGGGATCTGCTGGACTTTTTAAGGGAAATCGATTTGACGAAAAGCGATCCGAAAGAATTGAACCTGTCAGTGCGGATCGTCGAGATTCCGGTCTGGTATGATGATCCGGTGACAGGGGAGTATTCCGAACGGTTCAAAAGCAGGCATGATTCTCCCGAAATAACAAACTTTGAATATGTGATGCGGACAAATGGATTTAAGAGTAAGGAGGCTTTTATAGAAAAACATTCAAGCACTCCCTACCTGATTACGATGGTTGGCTTTCTTCCCGGAACCGCTTGGCATTTTCCGCTTGGCATCCAGCCCGAAGATATGATCCAGGCACCGAAGTACGCAAGTCCCCGAACGGATACGCCTGCTAGAAGCATCGGGATCGGAGGAGCATTCAATGTCATATACCCTGTTAACGGACCGGGAAGCTACCAGCTTATCGGCATGTCCGCTGTCCCTGTTGTGGATCATGAAAAATATTTGCCTGAACTGGAATCCTATTTTTTGGCACGTCCGGGTGACATTTGGAAATACAGATCCGTCGGCGAGTCCGAATACGTGCGGATCCGTGAAGCTGTGGAGGCAGGGACGTATAAATACCGGATGAAAAATATAGACCTGTCTCCCTTGGAATATGCTGAAAGAGGAAATGAATACATCCGTGAATTGACAGGAGACTTTTAACATGATAGAAATCATTGAACCGGGACTATGGACCACCGTGCAGGATCTGGGCCGGCTGGGAAACTATCATTTAGGTGTGCCGCCATCAGGTGCAGCAGATAAATTTTCATTCATGGCCGGAAATCTCCTTATAGGAAATCCGGTTGACTTCGCCGGGCTGGAAATGACTTTATTCGGCGGGAGAATGGTATTTCACAAAAATACAGTCATCGCTTTGACCGGGGCTCCGATGGAAGCCTTGATCAATGGGCGTCCGATGGAATTTTGGAGAGCTGCGGAGGTTCGGGAAGGAGATGTCCTTACCCTGAATGCATGCTGGGAGGGAGTAAAAGCTTTTTTATGTGTGTCCGGCGGGATTGATGTTCCGGAAGTGCTTGGAAGCCGATCGACCTATGAATTAAGTAAAATCGGCGGATTTAAAGGAAGAAAATTGGAGAAAGGTGACAAGGTAAGCATGAATGAACCGTTACCCGGAGTTTTCAAACAGGCTGGCAAATCCGTTCCGCAAGAATTTATCCCGGGTTTCAGCCGGTCACAGGAAATCAGGGTAACGATGGGGATCAAAGGACACATGATCAGCGACCAGGGATTGAAGGCATTTCTTAATTCGGAATGGACCGTTTTGCCCGAATCAAATCGGGTTGCCTATCGGTATACCGGGGCAAAGGTTTCTTTTATAGAGGAAGAGCCCCCATTTGGAGCAGGCAGCAGTTTTACAAATGTCGTAGACTTTGCCTATCCCATCGGCGGAATTATGTTCCCGAATGAAGAAGAGCTGATCGTTTTGCAAAATGATGCAACGACGGGCGGCGGATTTGTTACGATAGGTACGGTCATCAGCCAAGATTTGGATCTGATTGCCCAGTCCCGTCCGCTTTCTACATGCAGGTTTACAGCCATCACACTTGACCAGGCTATCGAGGTAAGGAGAGAGCGGAAAGAGAAGCTGGCGCGGTTGGAAGAACTGTTAAAAAGATAAATAGAAAGGTGATTGAAATGAGCAAATGCAATATTGACCATTCTCTTGAAAGTGTGGTTGCCAAGCTTGAAAGCCAGGCAGAATTTTTGCCTGGGGGTCTGGCAGAAGAACTGGGACAATTTTTAAGCAGTGATCAACCGCAGGATACCTTGAATGAAGTATTTCACTTATTGAAGAAATATGATCTGGCTTCTGTGGAAGAGAGAAAAGAGAGGGATCGGAAGCTGGAGCAGTATATCAAATAAAAAGGGTATAATGCAGACCAAATGACAGTTAAAAAGTGAAAGGAAAATAATCTTATGTTCTTTCAAAAATTATAGCGGGATAGGTAGAAGTTTACGGGTCTCATGAAGGATAAGGAAGTAAGTGCTGGGCGGAAACGTTTAAGTTTCCGCTCAGTTTATTTTTACAAAGTAAAAGCGTACAATGTCAAATACTTTTTTCAAGTTTTAGAGTAACTCAAAGACACCTACCGTAATT